>JAYUCM010000321.1:0-3251 GCA_043740355.1 Acidobacteriota bacterium
CCGCGTCGCTAAAGTGGTCAACTACCGCGGCGATGGCGAAGACGCCGCCGAGGCGTTCGTAAAGGCTTTGCTCTGCCATCTTTGCTTTGTCAGGCTTCGCTTTTGCCTCTGCTCGATCTTGAGCGAAGGCTACAGGTCCAGCGGCGAGGCTGAGTGCGACAAGCAGCGATCCTACTAACGTGCTCTTCATACCGATCACCTCCTTCATCGTCACGTGACGCGATCCAGGGCTGCGTCACAGCGCCCGAAACGGAACGAACAGGGATCAGCTTCTCACCCATGTGACAGCGTGACTCCGACGTAAGAGTAACGTTGCGACAGACTCGGCCTCATGCGGGAGCGGTCCGATGCGGATGTTATACCGCGAATAAAAAAATCATATCCGACCAAAACGCTGCTGCGCCTCCGCGGCGACGCCGATCGTCTCTCCTCTACGCGTGAATCCAAGACGACACAGCACGTCGAGCGACACCTCGTCCTCTTCAATCCTCGGGATCACGAGTCGGCCACCGCCGCAATGCGCCAGCTCGCGAAGCAGCATGCCGAGCGCCGCTTCTCCGCTCGCACCTGGTGCGGCGGACAGGCTCCAAATCTCTTTGCTGCCGTTGTCTTCCGGCGTGTAAAGGACGCTGGCGTCGAGGCGCTCGCCACCGGCGATGGCGAGGCCGAGCAGGCGCTCCTTGCGATTGACGAGCGTGCCGCGGGTGCGGTTCCACGAGCGCGGGGCCGAGGCTTCGGGGAGGCCGATGTCCATCAGGTCGTCCACGGTCACGGAGACGACGAGTCCGGGCGGAGCGGGGGAGGCCATGGGGGAGTCGGAGACGAGGTCGACGTACCTGCGCTCCTCGCGCCAGCCGCAGGCGTCGAACAAGGCGCGTGCGGAGGCGTTGTCGGAGGCAAGCTCGGCGACGAGGTGAGGCGGTCCCAGGATCGCGAGCTTGGCGCTGAGCGACGTCAGGAGGTGGCGGCCGTGACCTTTGCGGAGGTGGTCAGGGTGGACGGCGATGCGGTGGACGAGGGTATGCGGTGGGCGCTTGCAGCCGATCATGACGGCGACGGGTTCCTTGGCGTCGAAGGCGACCATGCAGCTCGAGCACCAGAGGTCCAGCTCGCGAATCTCCTGCTTGAAGCCGGAGACGGTCAGAGGCGGCTCGCTCGGGAAGTGAGGGAGGCCGCATCGGTTCCACGCGTCGACGAGGAGAGCGATGTCGTCGGTGCGGCAGAAGCGGTAGGCGCTCAACGCTCGAACACCTCTGCGGCCCAAATGAAGGTCCCGCCCGCCCACCGGCGGCGCAGGCCGTTCCGCTCGAGAACGGCGGCCATCGCGGCGGGGGAGTGGACGTACACCCGGAACCTCTGGCCGAAGAGTCCGCGAAGCCGGTTCCCCACGGCGACGACCACCCGGACGATCCAACGGGGGCGCGGGTAGGTGAACGCGACGAGACGAAGCGCGTGCGCAGCGGCCTGGCCGAGCATGGATTCGAAGTCGGGATCGCAACAGACGACGCGGTCCAGGGTGACGACGTCGACCGGCGGGAGCCCTACGGCAAGGGTGTGAAAGTCCCCGCGCCGGAGGTCGACGCGACCGTCGTGGCCGAGACGCTCGACCTCCTCGGCCGCCGCGGCAAGGTAGGCGGCCGAGGCATCGACCTGTGTCGCCCGCGCGAAACCACGCTCGAGGAGTTGGTGGTGGATCGCCCCGACCCCGCCGCCGACGTCCAAGAGCGTCGAGTCGAGGGGAACGGAAGCGCCTTCGATCGCGCTCAGGAGTTTCTGCGTCCAGGGCGCGGGTCCGCGCCTGCGGTATCGCCTCAGCTCGCGGCGGGCGAACCGTTCGTCGAAGAACTCGTCGTTGGCGCTGCCACGGCAACAGTCCATGCGTCACTCTACATCGGTCGGGAGGGGGGCTTCACAGCTTACGACGGCGGGGTGTCTTGGCCGTCTTCGCCACCGTGTAGCGTGGAAGCTCCTCGCGCAGGACGCGGCGGAACGTGTCCTCCATCTGTCGGTCCTGGTTCTCGATGAAGTCGCGGAGTGCCGCATTGATCGCGGTCTGGTAGCTCCCTCCTCCGGCCTGGTGCACTTCCTCTCGAAACCAGCGGAGGATGGTGTCGTCGATTCGGATCGTAATCCGGGTCTTCCCGCTCTCGGCCGGGATCACGGCGCCCCGCTTCCCATGTTTGAACTCGTAGCTCCGCTTTATCGTCGTCCCTCGTAGCGCGTTCGTTCGATCACCGTGATTCCGTGCTTTCGCAGATTGGCGGCGGCCTTCTTGGGGTCCCACTCGAGATCCACGATTCAACGATATGCACAAATGTGCATACTGTCAATCGGGTTCGTCACAAGAGGTCCAGCCCCCGGCGGCATCGAATCAGGCCTCAGAACCGAAATAGAACTCCCGATCCGCGCACGACCCCGAAGCCAACAGCGTACCCCGGCCAACCGGAAGTCGCTTTGGGATGTCCTGTCAGACCGTCGATCAGACGGAGACGATCGAAGGATTCCTCCACAGCCGGCCCTCCAACCGAGCGAACGCGGTTGCCGGGAGGACGGGGTTCCTTCCTCGAAAGGAGCGAACGATGGGAATGTCCAGATTCGTTGTGATTTCCGCGATTCCTCTGCTGGTCGTCGCAACTGGACTCAGCGTGACTCATCTCGACGCCAAGAAAGCGAACTACCACCCCAAGATCGATCCCGCGAACTTCCAGTCCGAGGTGGACAACCCCTATTTTCCGCTCGTGCCCGGCACCACCTACAAGTTCATCGAGAAATTGGGCAAGGAAACGAGCGAGAACGACGTCACGGTCACGCATGACACGAAGACGATCCTCGGGGTCAAGTGCATCGTCGTTCACGACACGGTGAGGCACAAGGGCGTCCTCAAGGAAGAGACCTTCGACTGGTACGCTCAGGACAAGGACGGGACTGTCTGGTACATGGGTGAAGACACCAAGGAATTCCTGGGAGGCGGGAGGATGAGTGCCGAGGGTTCGTGGGAGGCTGGCGTGGACGGTGGCCAGCCCGGGATCATGATGGTCAAGGATCCCAAGCCCGGGGAGCCGTTCTACCAGGAGTACTACGCCGGTCACGCCGAAGACATGACGCAGTTCGTCGCGCTGAACCAATCCACGACGGTGCCCTACGGCACGTTCTCCGACTGCGTCAAGACGAAGGAATGGTCCATGCTCGAGGCCGGCCACGAGAACAAGTGGTACTGCAAGGGACTCGGCGTCGTTCGTGAGGAGTCCACC
>JAYUCM010000322.1:0-3250 GCA_043740355.1 Acidobacteriota bacterium
GCCGACCTCGCCAACCTGGTCAACGAAGCCGCGCTGTACGCCGCGCGCAAGAACCGCAAGGCGGTGATGCAGGACGACTTCGAGGTCGCCAAAGACAAGGTCCTGATGGGCGTCGAGCGGAAATCTCTCATCATCTCCGACGAGGAAAAGCAGATCACGGCCTATCACGAGGCCGGCCACGCGCTCGTCGCTTTCAAGGTCCCGTACGCGGACCCGCTGCACAAGGTCACGATCATCCCGCGCGGCCGCGCGCTGGGCGTGACCATGCAGCTCCCCGTCGACGACAAGCACACCTATTCTCGCCAGTACCTGGAGTCGACGATCGCCGTGTTGATGGGGGGACGCGTCAGCGAGGAGCTGACGTTCGAACGCATGACGACGGGCGCGGGCAACGACATCGAGCGCGTCACCGAGCTGGCGCGCAAGATGGTCTGCGAATGGGGCATGTCGAGCGTCATGGGCCCCCTCACCTTCGGGAAGAAGGAAGAGCAGATCTTCCTCGGCCGGGAGATCGCGCAGCACCGCGACTACTCCGAGGCGACCGCGGTCGAGATCGACCGCGAGGAGAAAACGATCGCGATGGCGGGATACCGCACCGCGAAGAAGATCCTCGACGAAAATCGCGACGCCCTCCGGTTCATCGCCGAAGCCCTCCTGGAGCGCGAGGTCTTGGACGGCGAGCAGATCGCCGCGCTCGTCCGGGGCGAATCGCTTCCGGTGCCGCCGCAGGCCCCGCCGAGTGCCGAGCTCGGCGATCCGGCCGAGGCGGCCCGGCGGACGGGCGTTCTCCCGACGCCGGGAAGCCAGCCGGCCTGACGCCAGGGCGCGCCCGACCGACACGTGGAGCACAACCCCCGCGTCATCGAGCTCGACCGGCTCTCCCGCGCGCGCCACGCGATGCGCCTCGATGCCGTGGGCGAGGACGACGCGAACGCCCTCCAGCGGGAAGCCCGAGCGCACGGCGGCGTCGTGCTCGACGGCGTTTCCGACCCTTCCGGCCCCTCCCCGCGCATCCTCGTGGCCGACTTCGAAGCGATGGAGCGCGTGGCTTCCGCCCTCCTGTCCCGAGGCGCGAGGTCGCTGGGCGAGGCGATCCGTCTCGCGCTCGCGGCGTACGGGCGCACGGATTTCGAGCTCGTTTTCGCAGACGGCGGAACGATGGACCTGACGTCCGAGACGCGCGTCATGGGGGTCTTGAACGTGACGCCCGATTCGTTCTCGGAACCCGCGGCTTTCCCGTCGCCGGAATCCGCCGTCGCGGCGGCGGCGCGGATGGCCGATGACGGCGCGGACGTCGTCGACGTCGGCGGCGAGAGCACGCGCCCGGGCGCGCAACCCGTCACCGAGGACGAAGAGGTCCGGCGGGTCGTGCCGGTCATCCGGGCGATCAAGCGCGAGCTCAGCTTGCGGGTGTCGGTCGACACGATGAAGGCCAGCGTCGCGCGCCGCGCGATCGAGGCCGGCGCGGACCTCGTCAACGACGTGTCGGCGTTTGGCGATCCGGCGATGCTCTCCGTCGTGCGCGACGCGCGCGTGCCGGTGATCGTCATGCACATGCGCGGGACGCCGCGTACGATGCAGCAGGACACCGGCTACGTCGACCTGCTCTCGTCGGTCGTCGGGTTCTTGCGCGCCTGTGTGGACCGAGCCTCCGCTTCGGGGATCGCGGATGATAAGATCCTCGTCGATCCCGGTCTGGGCTTCGGCAAGTCGTCGTCCGGTAACCTCCGGATCCTCCGCGAGCTACCCACGCTGCGGAGCGTGGGACGGCCCCTGGTGATCGGGGCGTCCCGCAAGTCGTTCATCGGCGCCGCACTCGACCTCCCGGTGGGCGAGCGCTTGGAGGGCAGCTTGGCGGTCGCGGCTCTTGCGGTATGGCAGGGCGCGCACGTGATTCGCGCGCACGACGTCGCGGCGACCAAACGGACGACGCGGATGATCGACGCGATCCGGAAGGGTTAGCGGCATGCCGGACGGACTCGCCGCCGTTCTCCGCGTGCACGACGTCAACGGCCTCGCCGTGCTCGACATCCTCATCCTCGCGGCGATCATCTACCAGATCCTCCTGCTCATCCGCGGCTCCCGCGCCGTTCACATGATCGCCGGCGTCGTCGCGGTGTTGCTGCTGCACCTCCTGACGCGCCCGGGCCTGTTCTACCTCCCGGCCGTG
The DNA here is from genome assembly GCA_043740355.1 of Acidobacteriota bacterium. Taxonomy (GTDB): domain Bacteria; phylum Acidobacteriota; class Polarisedimenticolia; order Polarisedimenticolales; family DASRJG01; genus DASRJG01. Next base: position 2,171 of record JAYUCM010000322.1, read on the forward strand.
CACGCGGTGCTCGGCGATCTGCTCCTCTACATCCCGCTCGCGATCATCGTCTTGTTCCAGAACCAGATCCGGCAGGTCTTGGCGCGCGTCGGCCGGGACCCGCTCGCGGCCCTTGTCTCGCGTAAGCCCCAGGGCAACGTCGTCGAGGAGATCGCGCTTGCCGCCGTGTCGCTCGCCAACAAACGGCTGGGGGCGCTGATCGTGATCGAGCGCGAGCTGGGCTTGCGCGCCTTTTCGGAGACCGGCATCAAGCTCGACGCCTACGTTTCGTACGATCTCATCGTGACGATCTTCCAACGGGGCGCTCCGCTTCACGACGGGGCCGTCGTCATCGTGGGCTCGCGCGTTCGCGCCGCCTGCGCGTACCTCCCCCTGACGCAAAACCCGAACCTCTCGCGCACCTACGGCACGCGTCACCGCGCCGCGATCGGGATCACCGAAGAATCGGACGCGATCGCGATCGTCGTCTCGGAGCAGCGGGGTTGCGTGTCGTTCTGCGAGTCGGGGACGATCGACGAGAACCTGGACGCTCTCGCGTTGACCGCGCGTCTCGAGGCCGCCCTGACGCCGCGGCGGGAACCGTGGTGGCCGATGGGTCGCCGCGCCGCGCCGGAGAGGCCGGTCGAGTCGCGCCGTGCTTGATTGGCTTCTGCGTCGATGGCATCTCAAGGTCCTCGCCTTGGCGCTGGCCGTCGCGGTGTGGATCGCGGTCACCGGCGAGGGACGAGGCGTCCAGGACTTCAGCGTTCCGGTCGACGTCCTGATGGGACCCGGTGCCACGCTGGCGGCACCGCCACCCGCGAGGGTGACCGTGCGCCTGCGCGGGCCGGATTCTTTGCTTCGGCGCATGGACCCGTACGACCTCACGCTCCGCGTCGATCTTCGCGACGCCGCCGGCGGCGAGCGGATGGTTCAGCTCACGCCGCGCAACGTCGCCGGCGTCCCGCGCGACGTCGAGGTCGCCCTCATCGACCCGGACCGCCTGCGCCTGACGATCGCCAAGAAGAAGCGGCGCGAAGTCCGCGTCGTGCCCACCATCGTCGGCAAGCCGCCGCGCGGCTACCAGGTCTACCGCGCGAT
>JAYUCM010000323.1:0-7878 GCA_043740355.1 Acidobacteriota bacterium
GCCTCGCGGCTCGATCGTGATCTCCGAGTGCGTGCGGCCGTTCCCGGGCCAGCCCGTCTACGTGGAGTTCGTCTTCAATCTCCTCGAGGCCTTCAGGGAGCCCGTTCTCGTCCCCGGGTGGCGGCCCAATGGCGGCTTCCTGACGCCGGAGCAGTGGACGGCCGCCCTCGAAGCGAACGGGTTTCGCGACGTGCGCATCGTTCCCGACATCGCCGCGATTCGCGACGTCTACCCCTCGTTCGTCGTCGCGGCGGTCGTGGCGTCCAGGGCGTGATCGTCTCGATCGAGGTCCCCGCGGACGACCCTCTGTTCGAGGGACACTTCCCGGGCCGCCCGATCCTCCCCGGAATCAGTGAGCTGGTGCTCGTCGCGCGCGCCCTGCCGCACCCATCGGGCCCCGCGAGCGTCTGCGCGATTCCCTTCGCGCGCTTCCGGGGGCTCGTGGTTCCCTCCGACGTGCTCCAGATTTCTGTCGAGCCGCGAGGCGAGGGAGGCGTCCGCTTCGAGGTGCGGCGAGCCGCGGAGCTCGTCGCCAATGGCGCGATGACCCTCGGCGCCCCACCCGTCGAGGATGGGGGAGCGACCGCGGTGGCGTCGCGCGCCCCGCTAGGGGCGCCGTCACTTCGCGAGCTGATCCCCCACCGGCCGCCCATGCTCTTCGTCGAGCGGATCGTCGGCGTTGCGGAAGACGGCGCGACCTGCCTCGGCCGCGTGCCGGGCGACTGCGCGCTCGTCGCGGACGGGACCACGCCAGCATTCGTCGCGCTCGAGGCGGCGGCGCAGACCGCCGCGGTCTGGGAGGCGCTCCGTCGACCCCGCGCCTCCGTCCTCGAGGAGCCGCGGATGGGCTATCTCGTCTCGCTGAAGGACATCGTTCTTCATCGGATCACGATTCCAGCGGACGCCGACCTCATCGCTTCGGTCCGGCTCGTAGCAGAGGCGGCGGCGCTCACGACCTACGCCGTCGAGGTGATCGTCGAGGGTACGCTCGCGCTCCGGGGAACGATCGGCACCTATCTCAGCGACCGACCGGACGGATCCCCGGCCACAGCTCTTTGAACACGAACCACTGATGCGGCGTGCCTCGTACCGCCCGCTCGACCTCCGCCGCGACGCGCCCCATGGACCATGTCAGATCCGCCTTCCGGTCGTCGGTGCGAGGCACGTGAATCGGCGGGCAGAAGACGACGCGGCAGCGCCGGCGCCCCTCGCGAATCGCGAAGACGGGGAGCATCGGCACCTCGGCCGTGCGCGCCAGCGCGGCGGGCCCGGACGGCAGGGCGATCGGCAGGCCGAAAAGGGACGCGTCGACCGTGCGGCTTCCGGTGCGCGGCCGATCCCCTTGCATCGCCACGATCTCGCCGCGCCGGAGCGCATCCAAGAAGATCATCCCCTGCAGCGGGTCCTCGCTTTGGAAGTGCATCGTGTAGTGGGATCCCTGGACGGCGCGGACGCTCTGCCGGATGAACTCCTGGGCGCGCGGGTCGACCTCCGGTTCACGCACGAGGTGCACGTGCCGTGGCCCGTTCGGGGTGGGGAGCATCGAGCTCACCTCGTACATGCCCAGATGCGCCGTGACCATCACGAAACCCCGATCGGCCGCCGCCACCGCATCCCAGTGCTCGATCGCTTCGATCGCCAGGTCGAAGTGCCGGTTTGTCGTCAGCCGTTCGTAGCGTTCCGTGAGACACCAGCCGAACGTCCACATCGTCGCGTAGATCCGCCGCTGGCGCTCGAAGAATCCACAGGAACCCAGGGCCTTTTCCAGGTTCGAGGCGATCGCGCGACGGATGTTGAAGATCGTGCAAAAGAAAAACGTCGTGAACGTGATGGTGATCGGCCAGAGCGTCCAGGCGGGCAACGTCGACACCGCCCACTTGTGGAAGCGGTACCAGAACAAGCCCGTTACGTGATAGTCCCCCAACAGGCGCCGCGCCCAGCCGACCTTGGGGAAGTGTGCGGGAATGCGGGCGGACGCGCTCATGCGTGCGGCATTGTAGGGCACGGTTCCGCCGGCATGAGGGACCGTCAACGTCCGCTGCTAGACTGAGAGGCTGCCGCACGCGGCGAGAAGGGCTTCATGACGATTCCGAGAGAAACGGACGTCCTCATCTTGGGAGGAGGGCCCACGGGGAGCACCGCGGGCATGGTCCTGGCCCGCGAGGGGATCCCGTCGATCCTGATCGAGTCTGAGCATCACCCGCGCTTCCACGTCGGGGAATCGCTGCTGCCCCACTCGCTGCCGATGTTCGACCGCCTCGGCCTGCACGACGCGATTCGCGCGCTCCCCCGGACGATCGAGAAACCCGGCGCCACGTTTTGCTCTCACGACGGCGCGGAGCAGAGCGATTTCTGGTTCGAAGAGAGCCTCGCTCCGGTGATCCCGCACGCGTACAACGTGCGGCGTGACGAATTCGACGCGATGTTCCTCGACACCGCCAAACGACGCGGCGTCGACGTCCGCGAGGGGTGGAAGGCGATCGCCCCGGAATGGGAAGGCGACCGCCTCGCCGGCGTTCGCGTGCGCGCGCCGGATGGCTGCGAGGGGACGATTCGCGCGAAGTGCGTATTGGACGCCACCGGCCAAACTGCGTTTCTTGCCACGCGGATGGGGTGGAAGACCATTTACCCCGACCACCGGAAGCTGGCCATCGTCGGTCACTTCGAAGGTGTTGCGCGGGCGGAAGGGCGGGGCGCCGGCAACATCGTGATCATCGTGACCCAATCCGGCTGGTTCTGGCTCATCCCGTTCGCCGACGGCACGACGTCCGTCGGCGTGGTGCTCGAAGCCTCGCGCTACGAACGGATCGCGGGCGGGATCGACGCGCAGTTCGACGCGGCGATCGAGGCGACCCCCGAGGCGGCTCGCCAGCTGGCTTCGGCCCGCCGGACGTTCCCCGCGGCCGCGGTCCAGAATTTTTCGTTCAAGGTCTCGCGGTCCCACGGAGACGGATTCGCCATCGTCGGAGACGCCGCGGGATTCTTGGACCCGATCTTCTCGTCGGGGATCATGATCGGCATGAACGGGGCGGAGCGGGCCGCGCTCGACATCGCCTCGGCCATGCGCCGCAAGGGACGCGTCGACGCGGTGGACACCGCGCCGTCCGCCGCGCTGAATCGCAGGATGCAGAGGCGCTTCTTCACGATGATCCGCGCTTACTACGACCCGCACTTCATCGAGGTGTTCTTGCTGCCCAAGACCGAGACCCGGACGCCGGGCGCCCGCTTCGGGATCCGCCCCGCGGTCATCTCGGTTCTCGGCGGCGACGTGATCGGCAGCGGCTCGTGGCGAAAATTCTCGCGCTTCCGCATGCTTCAGGGACTCGGTCAGATTCAGCGCATCACCCGCCGCTTCGGTGGGCAATTCGTCCGGCCCCTCGAAAACGTTCCGGGGGCCTGACCCAGGGGGTCGTCATGAAGCACGCACTCACCGCCGTCGTCTTGTCCGCCGCCTTTTTCGCGGCCGGCCCTGCTTCGGCCGAGGACATGACCGGCAACGTCCAATTCCTGATCGGGCAGCGATACCTGAGCGACGATCTCTGGAAGCCGCTCGACTCGCCCTCGAACTTCGGCATCGAGATCGACTTCGCTCCCTCGTCGTCGTCGGTGCACGTCGCGCTCGGCGTGATCGCGGCGACGGAGAGCGGAACGGCGACCGTCACTGATCCATTTTTCGGCGAGATCACAGGCAGCATCGACACCAGCTTCTTCGAGTTCTCCGCCGGGTTTCTCTGGCATCCCGTGAAGAGAGCCGTTGTGCGACCGTACCTGGGCGCCGGGGCGCTGACGATCAGTGCCGCGAACGATTCCGACTTCGGCGTCTTCAGCGGCAACAGCGACAGCGACCGGTCGTTCGGCTTCTATGGCAACGCCGGGATTTTCTTCAAGGTCGGCGACCACTTCAACATCGGGCTCGACGGCCGCATCGTGCGCGACACGAAGGTCACGATCGCAGGGCTCGACGGAAACGCCGACTACACACAGGCCAGCATGCTGCTCGGATTTTCGTGGGGGAACTCAACCGGGCGACATCATGACGACTGACGCTCGAGCGCCTGCACGAGCCCTCGGAAGATGTCTCCCCGCTCCTCGAAGTTCCTGTACAGGCCGTAGCTCGGCGAAGCGGGGGAGAAGAGGACGGTCGATCCCTGCGGCGTGAGCCGGGCCGCGAGCGCGACGGCATCCGCGAGACTCGGCGCGACATGCGCGCGCGCCGCAGCCTGGGGATCGACCGCCGCGAGCGCCGCGAGGATGGACGGCCCGCCGGGCGGCAGCAGGATCACGTTCGGGAGCGCGCGTGAGGAGAGCTCCCGCGCGAGCGGCGCGAAGTCGAAACCGCGATCGGTTCCGCCGCCCAGATAGGTCGCGACCTCGCCGCCGAACGCCTCGAGCGCCGCGACGGCGGCTTCGGGCGCGGTCGCAATCGAGTCGTTGATCCATCGGATGCCGTCGCGAACGCCCAGGTCCTCGAGCCGGTGGGGGAGCCCGGCGAACGACGCGAGCACGGTCTCCAGATGCTTGGGGAGGGCGCCGAAGATCTCGGCGGCGTGAAGCGCCGCTTCCGCGTTCAGGCGGTTGTGCGGGCCGCGAAGCTTCATGCTGCTTTCTGAAAAGCGGGCGGGCGCGAGGCCGTACGCGACGTGCCGTGCGGGCCCCAAGGGTACGCGTCGCGCGATTTCGGGGTCGGTGGCGTTCCAGATCGTGACGTCGCCCGCGCGTTGGGTGGCCGCGATCCGGAGCTTCGACCGGTAGTACGGCTCGACCCCTCCGTGCCAGTCGAGGTGCTCGGGAAACAGGCGCGTGATCACCGCGACCGACGGGCCGACCGTGAGGTCGTGCGTCTGGTAGCTCGACATCTCGAGGACGATGACGGGCCGGTTGGAGACGACGTCCTCGACGACGTCGAGTGCCGCGCGGCCGATGTTGCCGACGAGGACCGTCGGGATCGACGCCGCTTCGAGGGTTTTGTGGATCAGCGTCGCGGTCGTGGACTTTCCCTTGCTGCCCGTGACCCCGATCAGGGCCAGCCCGGCCTCGCGCGCTGTCTCGACGAATAGGACCGTCACCGAAGCGATCGGGACGCCGGCTGCTACGGCGGCGGCGAGCAACGGATGCGAAGGCCGGATCCCCGGCGACTTGATCAGCAAGTCGAGGCCGGACAGTGCGGCGTCGAGGTCGGTCTCGACGGTCCACGGCAGCTTCTCGTCGAGATCGAAAGGAAGCGCCGAGGAGATCACGCGCACGTCGCGGCAGCCGCGCCGCCGCAGCCAGCGGACAGCGGAGCGGCCCTCGATGCCGTACCCGAAGACGGCCGTCCGGGTGTCAGTGCCGACGGAGATAGTCATCGAGTTGGGCGATCCTCCTGGCGGAAAGCTCGTGATCGGGAGAGGAGGTCAGAGCAGCCGCCGCGATGGCGTCGAGATCGGGAAGACGCGAGGCGACGCTCCCGTTGAACGCCGTCATGACGCCGTGCGGGATGACCCGGCCCGCGAGCCTCGCAAGGTGCAGCGCCGCCATGGTCTCATCGGGCGTACCGACGCACTCGAACGGCTTCGTTCCCCGGACGCCGAGCAGCTCCTCGACAAACGTCACGTTGGCCGGATCGGCCAAGGCGTCTCCCCCGAACAGGGCGTGATAGGCCGCGTCATCGAGCCACGGCCGCGCCATCAACGACACGAAGACGCACTTGGCGCAACCGAGGCAGAAGCGCCGCGCCGCCCGCCCCGATTGCCCGAAGTTCGCGTTGCACGACGTCACCGCGTCGAAATACTCCGGGTGCGTCACGAACGCCTTCATGATGCGCAGCTCGCTCAACGGGCGGAGAAGGCTGACGTACTCCGGGCCGCCGAGTAGGTTGCGCCGCAGCCACGCTCGGACCGATCGCTCGAACTCGAGGGACTTGCTCCACTGGTGGTTGACGTCGATCCCGTGCCAGACGGTGTTCCCGAACGAGGCGCTCGCCTCGTTGGATGCGATCACCGCGGGCCGCGAGGTCAGCAGCGCGACGAGCGTCCCCACGGAAGCGAGGATCGCGTTCACCGGGACGTGGCCGTTCAACGCGCCCGCCGCGTTCATCGCGTGGAGCTTCGGGTCCAGGCGCCGCGAGACGACGTGAAGCACGCGGCCGGCGACCGCGGCCGAGCGCCGGACCCAGTCCCATTCCGGCCGGCCGACCGACAGAAGCTCGTGCGCCTCGCCCGCGGCCTTCAGGACCTCGTGCGACACCACGGAATCTTTCCCGCCGCCCCAGAGGAGAAGGGTCGGTCCGGGAGCTGCGTCGCGCGCCTTCGCCGCCGGAAAGCCGGAGCCGGACGCGGCGTGAAACGACGCGCGCCCGGTCGGATCGATGCCGTTCCGGTAGAAGAATTCGCCAAGCCCCAGGGTGTACACCTCGCTCCAGAAACGAGCGTCGTCGCGGGAGAGCGACGCGCCCTCCACCGAGAGCTCGCGCGGGATGCAGACCTTCCAGTACGAGGCTCCCGCCGCCAGGTGCGCTCCGAGGAGCGCGGCTGCTACCGCGGGGCCGTCCGCGCCGACCAACGGTCCGAGCGATTCGGGAAGGTCGAGCGTTTCTTCGAAGTCGACGCGCGCTCCCGAGTCGCCGCCGCTGAGCGCGTAGCCAAGACGGACACGCCTTCCCTCGATCGCACGGTGCGTGAAGGAAAACGAGGCAAAGCGCAGGGTCGGGAGGAGCTCGTTCATAGGGGCATCGCCGAGCCTAGTCCACCTTCAGGATCGCCAGAAACGCTTCCTGGGGGATGTCCACGCGGCCGACCCGTTTCATGCGCTTCTTTCCTTCCTTCTGCTTCTCGAGCAGCTTGCGCTTGCGCGAGATGTCGCCGCCGTAGCACTTCGCGAGGACGTTCTTCCCCATCGCCTTGACGGTCTCGCGGCAGAGGATCTTGCCGCCGATCGCCGCCTGGATGATCACCTCGAAGAGCTGCCTCGGGATCAGCTCCTTCATCTTGGCGGCCAGCGCGCGCCCCTTCGTCTCCGACTTCTCCCGATGGCAGATGACCGACAGCGCGTCCACCGACTCGCCGTTGACCAGGAGGTCCATCTTGACGAGCTTGTCGGGGCGATAGCCGGCCAGGTGATAGTCGAGCGACGCGTAGCCCCGTGAGCCGGATTTCAGCTTGTCGAAGAAGTCGAGCACGACCTCGTTCAAGGGCATGTCGTACTCGAGCAGCACGCGCGTCTTCGACAGATAGCTGATCTTCTTCTGGACGCCGCGCCGCTCGTCGCAGAGCTTCATGATGTTCCCGAGGTACTCGGGAGGCGAGATGATCATCGCGGTGATGATCGGCTCTTCGATGATCTCGATGCTGGCCGCCGGAGGAAGCTTCGAGGGGTTGTGGACTTCGACCACCTCGCCTTTCGTCGTCGTGACGCGGTACGAAACGCCCGGCGCCGTCGTGATCAGCTCGAGATTGAACTCGCGCTCGAGGCGCTCCTGGACGATCTCCATGTGGAGAAGCCCGAGAAACCCGCAGCGGAATCCGAAGCCGAGCGCGCCGGACGATTCGGGCTCGTAGTTGAACGACGAGTCGTTCAATCGCAGCTTCTCCATGGCGTCGCGCAGATCCTCGTACTGGGCCGAATCGATCGGATACAGCCCGGCGAACACCATCGGCTTGACCTCGCGAAAGCCCGGAAACGGCTGCGTCGTCGGCGTCTTGTCGTCGGTCAACGTGTCGCCGATCTGGCAGTCGCTGATCTTCTTGATGTTCGCGATGACGAAGCCGACCTCGCCGACGGAGAGCGTGTCGCGCGGCACGGCCTTCGGCGAGAAGACGCCCATGTCCTCGACGTCGTAGGTGCCGCCGGTGATCATCAGCCGGATGCGCTGGCGCTTCTGGAGCGTGCCGTCGACGACCC
>JAYUCM010000324.1:0-7856 GCA_043740355.1 Acidobacteriota bacterium
CAGGATGCGGAACGCGACGTAGTCGTAGACCTGATCGACGTCGATCTTCTGACGCCGGATCTTCCGGTAGATCGAGGACACGCTCTTGATGCGGCCGTAAATCTTCGCCTCGACTCCCGCGTCCACAAGGGCGGTCTCCAGCTTGCGGCGGATTTCGGCGATGAAGACGTCGCTCCCTTTGCGCTTCGATTCCAGCGCCTGGACGAGCGCCGCGTTGGCGTCGGGCTCCAGGAACCGTAGGGACAGGTCCTCCAGCTCGGTCTTGATGCGGCCCATGCCCAGCCGATTCGCCAACGGCGCGTAGATCTCGGCGGTCTCTCGAGCGATGCGCTCCTGCTTGTCCCGCGACAAGTGCGAGAGGGTGCGCATGTTGTGGAGGCGATCCGCGAGCTTGACGAGGATCACCCGGATGTCGTCAACCATCGCGAGGATCATCTTGCGGAGGTTTTCGGCCTCCTCCTGCTCCTTGCTGGCGAACTGCAGTTTCGAGATCTTCGTGACGCCGGCGACGATGTGCGCGACATCGTCGCCGAAGTATTCGGCGACCGTCTCGATCGTCGTCAGCGTGTCCTCGACGACGTCGTGGAGAAGTCCGGCGACGATGCTCGCCGTGTCGAGCTCCAGATCGGCCAGCACGTACGCGACCTCGATCGGATGGATGAGGTACGGCTCGCCGGAGCGGCGCACCTGGGAGCGGTGCTCGCGGGCGGAGAAGATGTACGCGCGCCGCAGGAGATCGAGATCGGCCGAGGGGTTGTAGCCCTCGATCCGGTCCAGCACCTCCTCGAAGCGGCGCACCACCCTCTATCCCTCCCGAAAAGGGGGATTATAGGGCTCCGACGGGTCCGGTCTTCTTCAGGCCTTCCCGGCGCGCACCTTCTTGGCGACGACTTTCGGCGTCTCGATCGCGGCCTTCTTCTTCGATCGTGCGCCCAGCCACTCTTGCCACACGACGAGGAACGGCGAAGCGATGTAGATCGACGAGTAGGTCCCGACGACGATGCCGACGACCATGACGAAGGAAAAGTCCCTCAACGCGGGACCGCCCAGCGCGAACAGGAACGCGCAGACGATCCAGGTGAGGAGCGACGTCAGGATCGTCCGCGAGAGCGTCTGGTTCATCGATGTGTTGATCAGCTCCGGAAGGCTCGAGACGGTGCCGCCCTTCGCCCGAAGGTTCTCCCGGATCCGGTCGAAGATGACGACGGTGTCGTTGACCGAGTAACCGACCAGCGTGAGAAACGCGGCGACGACGGGAAGGCTCATCTCGTAGCCGAACAACGAAAAGAGCCCCAGCGTGATGATCGTGTCGTGGACGAGGGCGATCACGGCCGCCAACCCCCACTGGAACTCGAACCGGATCCAGATGTAGACCAGCATGCCGGCCATCGAGCCGAGCACCGCTCCCAGCGCCTTCCTGACGAGCTCCTTGCCGACCGTCGGGCCGATGTACGCCTGGCTGCGCACGACGAACGCCTCGGTCCCTTGGGCGGCCTTCAGCGAGGCGACGACCCGCGGGGCGAGGTCCTCGTCCTTCGCTCCCGTCATCAGCGGAACGCGGATGTAGATCTCGCGCGCCTCCGGTTTCCCGATCGTCGTGACGACCGATCCCGCGAAACCGGCTTTGCCCAACGCGTCGCGCACCGCACCCACATCCGGGGCCGCGACGTACTGCAGCTGGACCTCCGCGCCCCCTTCGAACTCGATCCCCCTGTGGATGCCTTTCGTTCCGAGGATGACCAACGAGATCGCGACGAGAGCCAAGGAGACGCCGACCCACATGCGGCGCTTGCTCATGAAATCGATCTTCGGATTGTGGAACAGCTGGAGCACGATCGCCTCCCTCAGATGCTCAGCGATTGGACGTTGCGCCGATCGCCCAGGACGAGGTCGTAGATCACGCGGGAGACGAACACCGCGGTGAACATGGAAAATGCCAATCCGATGACGAGGGTCACCGCGAAGCCTCTGACCGGGCCGGTGCCGTACGTGAAGAGAAAGAACGCGGAGACGATCGTCGTGACGTGCGTGTCGACGATCGTGCCGAAGGCTCGGGAGAATCCCTGGTCGATCGCGGTGCGAACGGCCTTGCCGAGCCGGAGCTCCTCGCGGATGCGTTCGAAGATGAGGACGTTCGAGTCGACCGCCATGCCGACGGTCAGGATGAGGCCGGCGATCCCCGGAAGGGTCAGCGTCGATCCGAAGTACGCCATTGCGCCCAGCACGAGCACGACGTTCATCAACAACGCGATGACGGCGTTCACCCCGGAGAGCCGGTAGTAGACCAGCATGAAGCCCGCGACCCCGACGAATCCGATGAGCGAGGCCAAGACCCCGGCCCGGATCGAATCGCGACCGAGAGACGGCCCGACCGTTTTCTCATCGATGATCGTCACCGCAGTGGGGATGGCTCCGGACCGCAGCTTCAGAGCGAGATCCTCGGCCGACTTGACATCGAACCTTCCCGAGATCTGTCCCCGGTCGCTGATGACGTCGTTGATGACGGGGGCCGAGATCACGACCTTGCCCTTGGAACTCCCGAGCACGATCGCCATCTTCTTGCGCAGGTTTTCGCGCGTGGCCGCCTGAAACCGTTTTCCGGCCTCGGGAGACAGCACGAAGTCGACGACGTTCCGCTGCATCGCATCGACTCCCCGGCGGGCGGAGCGGAGGTCGTTGCCGACGATGGCCGCGATCGACTGGAGCGGCCACCAGGACTCGGTTCGGGTACCGTTGGACTCGACGTAGATCTCGGGGGCGAGCTCCACGTTGGGGGGGACCGAGCCGCCCAGCATCTGAATCATCGCTTCCTTCGTCGCGGGCGGTCTCCACGATTCGAAATCGGTCACTCCCTGCGGGTAGGCGACGGCTTTCCATTCCAGCACCGCCTGATCCTGCAGGACGCCCTTGGCGCGCTCGGGATCTTCGAGACCGGGAAGTTCGACGACGATACGATCGCCCGCGCTCCCCTGCTTCTGGATGATCGGCTCCTTGACGCCGAGCTCGTCGACGCGCTGCCGCAGCACCGTGAGCGTCGTGTCGACCGAGGTGGCTTCGACCTCCTGCCGGATCGCGTCGGGTATGCGGATGGACCAATCGGCGCCGGAAGGCTTGACGTTCCAGCGAGGAACGATCGTATCCAGGATCTCCCGCACTTCCGCCCCGCGTGCCGAATCGGTTCCCTGAAGATCCATCCCCAGACCGTCCGCCGCGCTGTTGACGCCGGTGTAGGTGATCCCCTTCTCCTTCAACATCTGACCGATGCGGTTGATCGCGAGATCGATCTCGCTCTTGACCGCCGCGCTGGTTTCGACTTGAAGCACGAGGTGCGAGCCGCCCTGGAGGTCGAGACCGAGGTTGATGGTCTTGTTGAGCGGGTAGAACGACCAAACCGCCAGCGCGACAGCGCCGACGATGAGGCCGAGTTTCCACGTGATGGGGTTCGACATGGGGGTCCCTTCTCCTTCCCGCTTCGGGACTATTCGGGCCGCTTGACGGTCGTGATCGACGCCTTCTCCACGTCGACGCGGACCTGATCCGCGATCCTCACCTGAACCGTCGCGTCGGTCACGCCGACGACCGTGGCGTGGATGCCACCCGCGCAAACCACCTTGTCGCCGGGCTTCAGCGCGTCCAACAACGTCGCGTGCTCCTTCTGACGTTGCCGCGACGGCCGGATCATCAAAAAATAGAAGACGACGAAGATCAGCGCGTACGGGATCATCAGCAGGAGGAAGTTCCCCTGCTGCTGCGGCGCGCCCGGTGTCGGCGAGGCCATGGCGAGAATCAACGCGGACAGGATCAGCATCGAAACCCTTAATCCGGAATCGGCTCCGGACGAAAGCCGGGATTGTGACGCAGCGTCCGGTAGGCGTCAAGGACCCCCGGCGGGACCGACCGCCGCCATGAGCCGTCCGGCGGCCGGTCCTTCGGCCCGGAACGAGAAGAACATGTCGTTGCGGCAGCGGGTACAAAACGGCGCGGCGTGAATCGATCCCGCGGGAACCCCCGCCGCGCGAAGCTGCGCGCGCAACGCCGCGTGGAGGTCGATCGCGGTCCGGCCCGAGAGGCTTCGCGCGAGATAGGCGTCGGCTGGTCCGCAAACGGCCTGGAGCGCCGACAGGACGTCGTCGCCGACCTCGTAACAGCATCCGAGAATCGCCGGCCCCATCGCGACGACGAGGTCGCCGCCTTCGATCCCTTCTGTCGCGAACCGCGCCACCGCGGCGAAGCCGATCGCGGCGGCGATGCCGCGCCACCCGGCGTGCACCGCCGCGGCGGCTCGCGCACGGCGATCGACGAGAAGCACGGCGACACAGTCTGCCGTCCTGACGGCGGGAACCGGCGCGCTCGAGCCGCGGGCTGCGACGCGGATCACCCCATCAGCCGACGGTGGACGATCGAGCCCCGGAATCGCGTCGACGATGGCGGCGCCATGCACCTGTCTCAGGATCGACGGCTCCGCGGCGCCGAACCCCGCCGCGCGGAGGAACGCCGCACGGCGCAAGACCGCCTCGCGCGTGGCGCCTTCGGCGGGGCCGAGATCGAAATCCGTTCGTCCGAAAGCGACGCGCGTGCTGAACGCGTGCGCGACCGTGGCACACGCCTCGATCGCCGTAGAGCGCAGGAGAAGGACGCCGTCGACCTCGTCGAGACGCCAACCGCCTCCCGTCACGCTTCCCCCTACTTCGTCGAGTCCAGGCTCTTGACCGTCGCCTTGATGTCGGCGGCGTCCTTCGCGCGCGGATCGAGGTCGACGTACTTCTGCAGCTCCTTGCGAGCCCCCATCAGGTCGCCGTTTCTCATCAGCGCGAAGCCGAGGTCACGGTGGGCCAGGGCGTAGGCGGGCTTCAGCTCGATTGCCTTCCGGAACGCCTCGATCGCCTTTCTGTGGTCGCCCTCGGTCGCATCGTCGCGATTCTCGATGACGACGCCCAGGTTGTAGAAGGTCCGGTGCGCATTGGCGGGGTCGAGCGCCACGACCCTGTTGAGGATCTCTTCGGCCTTCTTGGGCTGCTTGCTCCGGTTGTACAGATCGGCCAACGCGACGAGAACTTCGGTGTTGTCGGGCTTCGCCGCCATGATTTTCTCGTTGAGTGCGATCGCCTCGTCGATCCTTCCGGCACCGGCCGCGACAGCCGCCGCGCGCTCGAGCACCTTGCCGTTCTCCGGCTCCAGCTTCTGCGCCCGGGCGATCGCATCCGCAGCCTTGTCGGCCAGGCCGCGCGCCATGTAGATGTCGGTCAGCGTCACGAGCGGGCCGGCCTTGTCCGGAGCGAGCTGCACCGCCTTGTTCGCCTGAATCGTCGCCTCGCCCTGCCGGTCCAACTTGAGGAGGACCTTGGCGAAGAGATCGCGACGCTCCCACTCCTCCGGCTTGTCTTCGATCGCCTTCTTGAACAAGTCGACCGACCCCTCGGAGTCTCCCGCACGCACCTTCTCGATCGCCTGTGCGTACGCGTCCCCCTCGGCAGCGGCGCCCGGCGCGGCCCCGGCGCCCGGAACGGGAATCGACGGGACGGGCGCGGCCTCGGCCTCGGCGTCTTGCGGGCGCATGGTGAACTCCATGCGGATCTCGGCGAACGCCCGCATCTTGATCTCGGTCGTTGCCTTTTGCGCCGAGAGCTTGGCGTCGTCGGAGAAGTAAAGGGTCTTCTGCCCGTCGCGCGCGACGATCTTCACCCCGACGGGAACCCAGCCGTCCGCCTTGATCGCAATGGTCCACAACGGCGCCTGAGACGAGTACAACAGGCCCGTGACGAAGAAACTCCCCTTCTTATCGCTGGCCCCTTTGTAGACCCGGTCGGGGAAGGCGTTGCCCCAAGCCGAGACCTCGGCGCCGACGACCGGCTTTCCACCGGCATCGAGGACCTTGCCGACAAGGTCCGACGTCTGCGCCTGGGCGACGCCGGCGAAGGCGGAAACCAGCAGGACGGTGAGAACGGAGCTGATTCGGCTCATGACCTTCCCTCGTTTCGCGGCGCGGCGGGCCCGCACCGGCAATCCCGATTATCGCACCGCAGAAGCGGCGGCGTTGGACGCAGGGTAGCGCTTCGCCGTATGCTGCACCGTCGCAGAGCGCCTCAGCATTCTCGACCTTGGGGCGCACGAGGGAGAATCGACGTGATGAACCGGAGAATTGGATCGACAGTGGTTGCCCTGGCTCTGGCCGTGTCGGCGTCCGCGGCGTTGGCGTGCGATCGGCACACCGACGCTGCCGAGGCCAAGGACGCGAAGGCGGTCGCGGCGAACGGCGATGCGAAGGGCTGCACCATGCCCTGCTGCGCCCACGCGGAAGCCGCGGCGGACACGAAAACGGCGGCGGCCGTCGGGGAGAAGCCCTGCGCCGCTCACGACGCGAAGGGTTGCCCCAAGAAGGCTGCGGTGGCGACCGCTGCCTTGAAGACGGAGCCCGCGAAGGACGCGGCGGCGGCGGGCCCCCCTGCTGCGCCCGGGACCCATCGCTGATCGGAGACGGGCAAGACGGCCCCGAGGAGCGCACCCGGCTCGCGGCTGAGTCCCTCGTCGAGATGACGGAGATCGTGCTCCCGGAAGACACGAACGCGCGCGGCTCCATCTTCGGGGGTCGCGTCTTGGCGCTCGTCGACAAGTGCGCCGCGATCGTCGCCATGCGTCACGCCAGGACCGAGGTGGTGACCGCGTCTCTCGACTCGGTGGATTTCCGGAGCGGCGTCCGCGTCGGCAACGTTCTCGTCTTGAGCGGACGCCTCAACGCCGTTTTCGGATCTTCGATGGAGATCGAGATCGAGGTTCACGCGGAGGATCCATTCACCGGCTCGCGTCGGCTGACAACGCGAGCTTTCGTCACGATGGTTGCCGTCGGGCCGAACGGACGCCCCGCGCCTGCCCCGCGCCTCGAGCCGAGCTCGGTCGCCGAGCGCGATCGCGCCATCGCCGCCGCGGCGCGGCGGCTGGATCGCATCGCTCGTCGCGCCTAGGAGCCCGTCCGGGTATTCGCGGAGGCCGCGTTGCTGGCGCCGCTGGGTCGGATGCGAGGAAGCGCGCCGCTGCCAGATGCTTCGCATCGGCCAGGCGCGGTGACGACGCAGACGGCCCAGCGGCGCCGCAACCCGAAGGGCACGAGGGGATTGCGGGCGCGGCCTACGCGAATACCCGGACGGACTCCTAGAGCGCGCTCACCTCGAACTGATCCGGACGCGCCGCCGGATCGTCGAGGACGCGCAGCCGGTCGGCCAGGCCGGAATCGACGATCTGTGCTCCGGTCTGAAGCGCAAGGCGCAGCGCGCGCGCGACTTCGGGGTGGGCGCTGACCGTCACCTCCCCGGACGTGAGCGGGGAAGCGACCCGGCGCACCTCGGACAGGGCGTCGTACGCGACCGTTTCGGGCGTCTTCATGCGGCCGGTGCCCGAGCACGACGCGCAGGCGCGCGTCAACGCCGCGCCGATCGCGAGCCGCGCACGCTTGCGGGTCAGCTGGAGCAGCCCGAGCTCGGAGAGACCGACGACCTTCGTGCGGGAGCGGTCGCGCTGAAGCGCCCGCTCGAGCGCCTCGATCACCTGGTGCCGGTGCTCGGGCAGGTCCATGTCGATGAAGTCGACGACGATGATCCCCCCCAGATCGCGAAGGCGCAGCTGTCGCGCGATCTCGTCGGCCGCCTCGAGATTGGTCTTCAGCACCGTCTCGTCGGGCCGTCTGGAGCCGACGAACTTTCCGGTGTTGACGTCGATGCTGACCAGCGCCTCGGTCTGCTCGATCACGATCGTCCCGCCGGATCGCAGCCAGACGCGCGGCCGCAGGGCCTTTTCGATGTCCTGGGAGATCCCCGTCGCGTCGAAGAGCGATTCCGCCCCCACGTGCCATCGCAGCCGCGAGG
>JAYUCM010000325.1:0-7851 GCA_043740355.1 Acidobacteriota bacterium
CGCCGGCAGCGCGGGCGTGCGGAGCCACAGCGACGTGATCCGTCGCTTCGCGAGGAGGAGTCGATACGACCTGTGGAATCCGCGCGTCGTCAGCGCGACCTGCGCCTGACAATCGGCGGCGACGAAGGCGAGCTTCAGGAGCGCCGACTCGAAGCTCATCGGCGTCGGCGGATAGACTGGCACGGGGATGACGCCGATCCGGGCGCACGCGACGAAGGCCGCGATCAGCTCGAGGCCCGGCGGATAGACGAGAAGCACCCGGTCGCCGCGGCGGAGGCCTCTTTCCAGAAAAAGATGCTGCGCGAGGTGGCGCGTGCGCTCGTGGAAGGCCAGGTAGGTGTACGTGTCTTTCACCCGCCCCGACGCGTCGAGAAAACCGTAGAGGCACTTGTCCGGATGCGCGGCGGCTCCGTGCTCGAGACAGTCGATGATCGAGCTCATGTTGCGTCCAGGTTATCATCGCGGCTTGCATCCCTTCCTCGTGGAATTCGGCCGCTTCAGGATGCCGACGTACGGCTTCATCTCGCTGTGTGCGCTGGCCGTCGCGGTGGTGCTCGTCCGCCGTTACGCCCGCATCGAGGGCCTCGACCCCAAGGCCACGACCGAAGCGATCGTTCTCACGATCGCGGTTGGGTTTTTCGGCGCGCGCATCTTCGAGGCGCTCATCAATTGGGACCGGTACTTCGGCCACCCGGGCGGGCTCAAGCTCCTGTTGTTTTCGACGGGAGTCTTCCTCGGCGGCCTGATCACGGCGATTCCGTTCTGCATTTACTGGTTCCGTCACATCGGGCTGCCGGTGCTCCAGGGGCTCGACATCCTCGCCCTGACGGCCTGCGTCGCGGAAGGCGTGGGACGCTGGGGCTGCTTCTTTTCGGGGTGCTGCTTCGGGACGCCGACCGATCTTCCATGGGCGGTCACCTTTCCCGAGATCGCGCGCCGGATGCACGCGGGACTTCCGGGCGTGCCGATCCATCCGACCCAGGTGTACATGTCCTTGAACTCGCTCCTGATCTTGGGGGTCCTCCTCCTGCTCTACCGCAACAAGAGGTTTCACGGCCGGATCATCTCGGTCTACGTGCTGCTCTACGGGGTCACGCGTTTCTTCATCGAGTTCGTCCGCGGGGACGCGGATCGCGGCTTCGTCCTCGGCTCCCGCCTCAGCACGTCGCAGTTCCTGGGGATTTTGCTGGCCCTCGCGGCCCTGTTTTCGTACGTCGCTCTGGGCCGGCGTCACCGTCTTTCGGGCGAACCGGATTGGAGACCCGCGTCATGACGTTCCGTCGAATGACATCGCTCCTCATCGCGGCCTGCGTCGTCCCGGCGATGGTGGGGGTGCCCGGCGCGAGCGCTGGGGATGAGCGTTCCGGCGCGGGTTTCGCCGTGCGCATGGTGAAGCTGGCCGGCGACCCGGCCGATCCGGACACGCTCGAACACCTCCGGTTCTGCCGCAAGCTGGGCTTCAACGCGGTCTGGGTGTACAGCGGGCAGACCGGCGCCTGGACGAAGGAGCGGGCTCCCCAAGGTCCGATTCTCGACCCGAATTTCCTCCGCCTCGCGCGGTGGTGCCACAGACACGGGATGGACGTTTGGATCTCGATCAACCCGGTCGCCGACAGCTTCGAGCGGTTCGTCTTTTCCGACCCTGACGGCGAGCGCCGACTGCTCAACTTCGCGACGATGCTCAGGAAGGACGCGAACGTGCGCCGGATCGTGCTCTCCTTCGACGACCAGCCGACGACGTTACGCGAGCTGTCCGACGTTTTCCGTTACGGCGCGAGCTCCGCCCCCGCCCATCTCGATCTCGCTCGACGCGTGTCCTTGGCTCAGCCGCAAGACGTCGCGTGGTGGCTGTGCGCGTCGGTCTATTGCGACACGCACCTGGGCGACGGCTCGGGAGCCTACGGCAATGCGTTCCTTGCGGGACTTCCCGCGCTCCCGTCCACGATCGGGATCGTGTGGACGGGCCCCAACGTCCTCTCCCCCACGATCACGGACGGCGACATCGCGGCGACCCGGTCACGCCTCGGCGGCCGGCCGCTCCTGCTCTACGACAATGCCCTGACGAACGACTTCGACGAGGAGGACGCGCTGGGGATGGTCCTGGCCCCGCTGCGCGGCCGGGCCCCCGGAATCCGCGATCTTGCGGCGGCGTATCTCGTCTCCCCGCTCGGCCCGCTGGCGGGCTCGCGCCTGACCCTCCTGACCGCGGCGGATTTCCTCCGCGACCCTTCGGGGTACGACCCCGACGCCTCCGTCGCCCGAGCGATCAAGCGCCTCGCCGGATCGGACCGGCAGGCCGCGACCGCCCTCGAGACGCAGCAAATCGAGTGGGGAAGGCCGATCGGCGCCGTCCGCGGAGGAATTCGCGACGTGATGACGGCGGAGCTCGCGGCGGGCGGCCTCAACGACCCCGCATTGGTCGATTCGTTCACGTGGACCGTCGCGCGCTACCCCGGCCGCATGGCCGCGCTTCAGAAGGTGGCCGACACCGCGTTTCGCGACGATCTGCTGCGGATCATGCGGCGCAGGCTGGCCGTCGCGCAGGCGGTGCCTCTGACGGTCGACTATGTGGCGCGCGTCCGCGCGCGAAGGCCCGACGCGGCGGAGGTGCTCGCGCGCATCGACGCCCTCAGGCTGTCGTGGGAGGGCGACCCCGACGCGAGGGGCGTGCTGGAGCGCTTCCTCGCCGCCGCGGCGGTTCCTGCGGCCGGATCCTCGCGATGAACCCCGCGTCCCGCGCCTACCGGATCGCCATCCTGGGCCTCGTGAGCTTCATGATCTTCGGAAGCTACTTCGCGTACGACAGCGTCGCCGCCATCGCGCCGTCGCTGATCGAGGCCCTTCACGCCGACCGGGCGTCGATCGGCACGATGTACAGCGCCTACAGCTTCGCCGCGATCGGCGCGGTGCTCGCCGGCGGGTTTCTGATCGACAAGATCGGCACGCGGCGGGCGAGCCTTCTGTTTTCCGCCGTGCTGACCGCGGGGGCGTGCCTCGTCGCTTTCGCACCGTCGATCGGCTGGATTTACGCGGGACGCCTGTTGTTCGGCATGGGCTCGGAGCCGCTCATCGTCGCGCAGAGCGCGATCCTCGCGCGCTGGTTCCGCGGCAAGGAGCTCGCCCTGTCGTTCGGCATCGCGCTGACCGTCAGCCGCCTCGGCACGCTCTTCACGTTCAACTCGGAGGCGCTGATCGCCGAACGCCACGGCTGGCGCGCGGCGCTTCTGGTCGCGGCCGCTCTTTGCGGCGCGAGCCTCCTGGCGAACGTCGTCTACAACGCGCTCGACAAGAGGGCCGAGCGGATCTTGGGTCTGGGCGAGGCGGGGAGCGGCGACGAGATCGACTGGAATCAGCTCCGTCGCATGGGATTCTCGCCGTCGTTTTGGTACGTCACGCTGCTGTGCGTGACGTTCTACTCCGCGATCTTCCCCTTCACCGACCTCGCGACCGACTTCTTCCACGACAAGTGGGGGCTCAAGGAAGCGAGCGGGACGGGCCTCTCCTTCTTCCAGGCGGTCTTCTACAACATCACCCACATGTTCAGCACGGCGCAGGGGACGACCTCGATCATCATCACGGCCTCGATGCTGTTCGCGCCGTTTGCGGGAACGCTCGTCGATCGCATCGGCCGCCGCGCCACGCTCATGATCCTGGGCTCCGTGCTCATGATTCCTGCGCACCTCGCGATGGGGTGGACGTCCTTGCCGCCGGCGTATTCGATGATCGTGCTCGGGGCGGCGTTCGTGCTCGTCCCGGCGGCGATGTGGCCTTCGATTCCGCTCGTCGTCGCGAAGGACCGCGTCGGCACGGCCTTCGGGCTGATGACGGCGATCCAGAACATCGGACTGCTCGTGTTCCCCTACCTGAACGGGAAGCTGCGCGACGTGACGAGCGGCTACGGTTACAGCCAGACGATGTTCGCGGGATTAGGCGCCGTCGGGCTCGTCCTTGCGATCCTGCTCCTTGCGGCGGACCGGAAGGCGGGGCATGTCCTGGAACGCCCGACGTAAAAAAGGGGACACTCCCCTTTTCTCCAATAGTGGACACGTCCCGCTTGCTCCGGATTCGACTGACCTCGACGAGGCCCTCTGGATCGCGAGCGGTTCTTCCATCGGAGCGAGCGATCCGGCGGAGCAAGCGCGCGGAGGCGGGACCGCGAGCGAGCGTGCCGCGGTGAGGTCAGTCGAATCCGGAAGGGAGACCTGTCCTCTTTTGGAGAAAAGGGGAGTGTCCCCTTTTTCACGCGGAGACCACTTCGACTGCCGGATCCACTTCGGTCGCGGGGAGCAGCGCCCGGAACAGCGCGCCGCCGGCGGGCGCGTCATCGACCCAGATCGTTCCGCCGTGGGCCTCCACCGCGAGGCGGCAGAACGTCAGGCCCAGGCCGCGGTTGGCGCCCGGCACCGATTGCCGGCTCTCGAGGCGCTGGAACTTCTCGAAGATCCTCTCCCGGAATTCCGGCGGCACGCCGGACCCTTGGTCCGCGACGGCGATCTCGATCCCCTCCTCGCAGAGCGACACGGCCACGCGGACGACCCCGCCCTGGGGCGAGTGCTCGATCGCGTTCGAGAGGAGGTTGTCCAGAACGCGGCGCAGCACCGCGGCGTCCCCCTTCAGGACCGCGGTCGCCTCGTCGGCGACGATCTGGAGCGAGACGCCGCGCTGGGCGGCTCCCCCTTCCATTTCCTGGCAGGCCTTGCGCGCGAGGGAGCCGGCGTCGATGCTCTCCGGGTGCAGGAGGAGCTTGCCTTCCTCGAGCTGGGCGATGTCGAGCAGGTTGAGGATCATCTGATGCATGCGCCACGCCGCGGCCTTCGAGCGGCGGACGAGGTGCACCACGGACTCGTCGGCCTTCCGTTCCATCAGCTCCAGGTTGCCGAGCACCGCGGCGAGCGGGTTCTTCAGGTCGTGGACGAGCGTCTGGGTCAGCGTCTCTTTGAGCCCCTCGAGCTCCTCGAGCTTCGCGTTCCGTAGAGCGAGCGTCTCGCGCGCCTCTTCGAGCTCGGCGGTGAGCCGGCGCGCGCGCAGCATCGAGCGCACCTTCGCCATGAACTCCTCGCGGCGCACGGGCTTCGCGATGTAATCGTCGGCGCCCGTATCGAGCCCCTCGACGCGCTGCGGCACGCCGTCCAGCGCGGTGACCAGGACGACCTGGCTCAGCCGGGTGCGCGGATCGTGCTTCAGCTGGCGGCACACCTCGAGCCCCGAAAGATCCGGCATCATCACGTCGAGCAGGACGAGATCCGGCGGCCGCTCCGCCGCCATCGCCAACGCGGTGCGCCCGTCAGCTGCTACGCGCACTTCGTACCCCGCGCCGAGGAGGTACTCCTCGAGGAGCTTTCGATTCCTGGGGTCGTCGTCGACCACCAGGATCTGAGACGTGTGCGGAATCGAGTTCATGCCGCTCCCTCCTTGGAGGCGAGAAACGAGCCGATCTGTTGAGGAAATCGCGAAAGCCGGATCGGCTTCGCGATGTAACCGGCGCACCCGGCTTCGCGGGCGCGGGCTTCGTCGGTGGCTTGCGCGTGGGCCGAGAGCGCGACGATCGGAATCGACCGCGTCAACGGGTCGGCCTTCAACCGCCGCGTCGCTTCGATGCCGTCGAGCCCCGGGAGCTCGAGATCCATCAGGATCAAATGGGGAAGCTCGGCGCGCGCGATCTCGAGACCCTCTTCCCCGGTGTCGGCCTCGAGAACGCGATACCCCCGCGAGCGCAGGACGTTGCGGGCGAGCTTGCGGTTGACCGGGTTGTCCTCGACGACGAGGACGGTGCTCCCGCGCGAGGGCTCACCGTTCACCGGGGCGATCGCCGCGGGCCGCACGGCCGGCACGGCCCGCACGTCCCGCACGTCCCGCACCGCGCTCGGTTCAGCGGCCCGGCTTCGTCCCTTCGCGTCGGGGAAGACGCATTGGAACGAGGCCCCGTGGCCGCGGCGCGAGGTCACGGTCACGCTCCCGCCGTGGAGCGACATCATGCGGCGAACGAGCGCCAGCCCGAGGCCGGTGCCCTGGTAGCGGCGCTCGTACGAGCCGTCGGCCTGGTAGAACTCGTGGAAGATCTTCTCCTGGTCGTCCTCGGAGATGCCGATGCCGGTATCGGTCACGCGGACGATGAGGTCGTTTCCCTCGAATCGAGCCGCCGCCTCGACGCGCCCGTCCTCCGGCGTGAACTTCACGGCGTTGCTCAAGAGGTTGACCAGCACCTGGCGGACCAGGCGCGGATCGACGTGCGCCGCGCCGAGCAGATCGCAGCGCATCTCGACTTGAACCTTTTTCTTCTCCGCTTGCGGGCGCAGCATCGTCACCGAGTCCCGCACCAGCTCCTCGACGTCGGCATCCTCGCGGTGCACCTCGAGCTTGCCGGCCTCGATCTTCGAGAGATCGAGGATGTCGTTGATGAGCGCGAGAAGGTGCTCGCCGCTGTCCCTGATGTCCGAGAGGAACTCGCGCTGACGCGGGGACAGGTCGCCGAAGTTGGGATCGGTCATGAGCTCCGAGAATCCGATCACCGAGTTCAGCGGGGTGCGCAGCTCGTGGGAGACGGTGGCGAGGAACGCGCTCTTGGCCTTCGACGCGTCGGTCAACGCGCGGTTGGCGTCGGAGAGCATCCGGTTCGCCGCCTCGAGCCCTTGAAGGGCGGTCGCCAGCTCGTGCGTGCGCTCGACGACCTTCTGCTCGAGCTCGGCGTTCAGCTCCTCGACCTCGTCCACCCGCCGCTCGTGCTCGGCCATCGCCTCGTGGTGCGCCTTGTAGAAGGCGAGCAGCAGCCAGCACGGCGGGATCGCGAGCGCCAGGACCCACAACCCCCACGCTTGGAGTGCGGCGATCATGGCGGCCGCGAGGGTCAGCCCGGTGAAGTACGACACCGCCGTCCACTGGAACGTTTCGCGCCAAACCTCCATCACCGGCGTCCGCTGCTGGATGGCGATCGCGACCGTGACGAGTCCCGTATTGACCATGAAGTAGGCGGCGGTCGCCGCGGCCAGCGGGCCGAACGACGCCCACAGCGAGCCGCCGACCCTCCCGCCCGTCGCGAAAAACGCCCATGACGCCACGGCCGACGCGAGCATGACCGCGCCGATGTTGAACGCGGTGCGCATCGGGTCGAGCCGGCGCCCCGGCCGCACGAGAACTCCGGTGAGCCCGATCAGCGCCACCAACATGGCGTGAAGCGGACCCAGGACAGCGACCGCGAGGAGGACGAACGGGTGCGTCGCCGACAGCTCGGTCTTGAAGCGGGCGAACCGGACGGGACGTAACCCCGCGAGCGCGGCCAGCGCCGCGACCAGCGAGAACGTCCCCAGGTCTCCCGGCCAATCGCGACCCATCGCCAAGGCGAGGGCGCCGAGGGCGCACGCGTCCACGGCCACGACATAACGCGGGAGCCAGCGCGACGCCCCGATTTCTGCCGGGCCGGCGGACTTCAAGCGGTGTACCCCCCTACCTCGAGCTTCCCGACGCATTTCCAATACGCAAGATCGGTTCCGCTTTTCACCCCCGCGAAAAGCGCCGGAACCTCAACAGCGACTGACGGAACCGTATTTCGCGAGCGCGCGGACTGTCATTTCCTTCGTCTCCGGCTGCCCCGGCGCGTCAGCGCTACTATCGTCAAATCGCAGATCGGGGGCGATCCCCGAAGGAGGCGAAGATGTCGGTCACCGTCGATGTGGTTTACGAAGGCGACCTCGAGTGCACCCTGACTCACGGCCCGTCCGGGGACAAGATGACGACCGATGCTCCGGTCGACAATCGGGGACGGGGAGCCCACTTCTCCCCGACCGATCTCGTCGGCGCGGCGATGGGCTCGTGCACGCTCACGGTGATGGGAATCGTCGCCCGCGATCGCGGGTG
>JAYUCM010000326.1:0-3221 GCA_043740355.1 Acidobacteriota bacterium
CACGTCTTCGGCGACAAGGTCATGGTCAACGGAAAGGTCTGGCCGTACCTCGACGTCAAGAAGGGCAAGTACCGCTTCCGGATCGTCAACGGCTCGGGCTCGCGCGTGTACGCGTTGTCCCTCTCGCCGACGAGCGGTTCGTTGACGTTCACGGTGATCGGCACGGAGCTCGGCCTTCTCGAAGCCCCGGTCAACGGCGTCGGACAGCTCACGATCGCTCCCGGCGAGCGGTACGACGTCGTCGTCAACTTCGCCGGATTGAACACCGGGGACGCGGTCCTGCTCCAGAACTCGGCGGGAGCGCCGTTCCCGAACGGCCCGGTCGATCTCACGGACGTCATGAAGTTCCGGGTGACGAGCGTGGCCGGCGACACCGACCCGCTCCCGTCGACCCTCCGGACGATTGCCCACACAAACCCGGCGACCGCCGTGCGGACCCGCGATTTCCGGCTGAAGAAGTCTGGGCTCGACGGCTGCGGCCGTCAGACCTGGAAGATCAACGATCTGGGCTGGACCGACATCGCCGAGTACCCGGAGCTCGGCACGACCGAGATCTGGCGATTCATCAACGATTCCGGGGTGGCGCACCCGATGCACATGCACCTCGTCGCGTTCCAGATCCTCGACCGGGATGGATTCACGACGGGTGCCGGCGGCGTGATCGTCCCGAACGGGAACCCGCAGGCTCCCCCCGCCGAAGAGAACGGCTGGAAGGACACCGCGATCGTGGCGCCGAACCAGATCCTCCGGGTGGTCGCGAAATTCGAGGACTACAAGGGGAACTACGCGTATCACTGCCACATCATCGAACACGAGGACAACGAGATGATGAGGCAGTTTCGGACCGTCCTGTGCGGCGATCAAGTGGTCGATCCCACCGAGCAGTGCGACGACGGCGGCCTCGCGGCTCTGGACGGCTGCAACGCGTCGTGCGACGTCGAGGAGTTTCTCGTGCTCACCGGCACGGCGGTCGGAGGGTCGGTCTCCGTGACGATCTCCGGAGTCGTGGTGTCCATCACGACGGCCGCCGGACAAACTGCCGCGCAGGTGGCCCAGGCGCTGGCGAATGCGATCAACGCGAACGCGACGCTCCAGGCTCTTGGGGTCACCGCGACGGCCCAGGGCTCGCGGGTGATCACGAACGGGGACATCACGTCGGTGTCGATCATCGACGCTGGGTTGCAGTCGCCTCTGGACCTTTACCTCGAGAAGACGCGTCTGTGGTGGGCGAACTCAGCCGGTGCGACGACCTACGACGTCGTCCGCGGCAGCCTCGATCAGTTGCGGAGCACCGCGGGCAACTTCGCGTCACCGCTCGTCACCCAGCTCTGCCTCGCCAACAACCGGGCCGAGACCTACTGGGTGCACACCGAGACCCCGGCGGCGGGACAGGGCGTGTGGTATCTGGTCCGGTCGCAGCCCGGCGGGACCTACGACAGTGGCGCCGCCTCGCAGTCGGGCTCGCGCGATGCCGAGATCGCCGCGTCCGGGAACGGCTGCCCCTGACGTGCCTGCCCGCTAGGGCCGCCCACGGTAGGTGATCTCGAGAACCGGTCGGAGCACCGGGTCAGGGTTGTCTCGGCTCGCGAAGGCGCGGACCGTCTGACGCCCCGTTTCGTCGCCGATCAGGATCCAGCCGAAGTTCCGCTCCGGACGGAGCGCCCAAAGCCTCACGTCCCGTAGGAGCGCATCGCTCTCGAAGCGGTAGACCCCGGGTCCCGCGACGATGAGCCGAGCGCTCGGATCGCCTGCGAACTGCGCGCCGTTGTGCATCCAGAACGTCTTCGCGTAGAAGGAGTGAATCCAGGTCGCATCTCCGGGCGTCGCCTCGGCACCTCCACCCCCACTGCTCGAGGACGTCCCCTCGCCCCAGTCGGCGAGCACCCGGTGCAGCCGGTATTCGGCGGGCGCCACGTTGCTCTCCGTGAGGTTCGTCAGAACGAGGGCGACCTTCTCGATGGCCATCGCGTTCGGGTGAACCTGCAGCAGCCCTTCGACGAGGTCGAACACGACCAGACCACGCCGCACTCCGTTGTCGGTCGCGTTGGTGCGACCGGCGAAGACCGCCGGGCCAGCCCCGTTCGCCAGCGCACCGTTCGGATCCTCCACGAGTGTCGTGTCCCGGGCCGCCGGAATCGTCACGGTCGCCGCCTGGTTGGGGGTCATGAGCCCGAGAAGGGCGAGAGCCGCAAGAACCGCCTTTCGCATGTGTTCCTCCATCGTGATGTCTCCAGATATACGACGAAGGGGGAGGTGCGGCGGCCAGGGAATCGCGGCCTCTTTGTCAACAGAGCAGAGCGAGCCTGGCGCGGTCACCCGCATGCG
Source organism: Acidobacteriota bacterium (assembly GCA_043740355.1). Lineage (GTDB taxonomy): Bacteria > Acidobacteriota > Polarisedimenticolia > Polarisedimenticolales > DASRJG01 > DASRJG01. Next base: position 2,326 of record JAYUCM010000326.1, read on the forward strand.
CGACGGTCGGTCGATTGTTTCGCGGTAAAAAGAAAGTTTGACGGACAGAACTTGTGCTCGTAGGATGCCCGCCGCCGAACGGGAAACGGCGCGAGGGACATCGACATGCACCGCGACAATCCGATCTCGTCCACCCACGAGATGTACCTGAAGGTCCTCCACGAAGCGCGCGGGGAGCACGGCGTTTCGCGTGTGGGCGATCTCGCCAAGCGGCTCGAGGTCAGCCCGGGCACCGTCTCTTCGGTCCTCAAGAAGCTCGAGCGGATGCACCTCGTCGAGCACGAGCGTTATGGCCTCGTCTCCCTGACGGCGGATGGTAGCGGCGTCGCCAGCTGCGTGATCCGGCGCTTCGAGACGGTTCGCGCGCTGCTGGTCGACATCCTGGGCGTCAGCCCCGAAACGGCCGCGATTGACGCCTGCATGATGGAGCACGCGGTCAGCCCGGAGACCCTGGAGCGCATGCAAGAGCTGCTCGCGCGACCTCGGCGCCCTCGTGTTCGCACGACGTCAACCCGGCGGCCCCGCCGGGGCAACCTCTGCGATGGATGTAGGCAGCTGGGCATCTGCCGGGCCTCGGGGGAGAGGGATCGTGGGTAGGCTCGGCTTCGTCCTCGCGATCCTCCTCGCAGCGTCCGCCGCCGACGCTCAGGAGAGCCCCTATTTCGTCGCGTACGACCACTACCTCGAAGAGCCCGGCGCGCTCGAGCTCGCGATCAACCCGGTCTATGCGTCGCAGCGCGGCGGCAACGAGTTCCTGGCGGGCTACATGGAGATCGAATACGGCGCCACGGCGTGGTGGACGACCGAGCTCTACCTCGACGGGCAGCACACCATGAACGACAGCACGCTGTTCACGGGATTCCGGTGGGAGAACCGCTTCCGTCCGCTCCAGCGCG
>JAYUCM010000327.1:0-7776 GCA_043740355.1 Acidobacteriota bacterium
CACGATCGAGTCGATCGGTTACACGAACTCCGCCTACGGTCTCGACGCGGCGAGCTGCTCGGTGCTTTCGGCCATCGACGAGCAATCGGGCGATATCGCGATGGGCGTCGACACGGGCGGTGCCGGCGATCAGGGCATGATGTTCGGCTACGCATGCCGCGAGACGGAAGAGCTGATGCCGATGCCGATCATGCTGGCCCACGGCTTGACCCGGCGCCTGGCCTCTTGCCGCAAGGACGGCTCCGTGCCGTTCTTCCGACCCGACGGGAAATCGCAAGTGACGGTCGAGTACCGGGACGGCACGCCCGTGCGCGTGGACGCGATCGTGGTCTCGACGCAGCACGCGCCGGACGTGTCGAACGCGAAGCTCGAGAGCGCGGTGCGCGAGGCCGTCATCGCATCGACGATTCCTTCCCGCCTGCTCGACAAGGACACAAAGATCTGGGTCAACCCGACGGGGCGCTTCGTCACGGGCGGCCCGCAGGGCGACACGGGGTTGACCGGTCGGAAGATCATCGTCGACACCTACGGCGGCATGGGGCACCACGGCGGCGGCGCGTTCTCCGGCAAGGACCCGACGAAGGTCGACCGGTCCGCCTGCTACATGGCGCGGCACATCGCGAAGAACCTGGTGGCCTCCGGATCGGCGGACCGTGTCGAGGTGCAGCTCGCGTACGCGATCGGCGTCGCCGATCCGGTCTCGGTTCTGGTCAATACGTTCGGAACCGGCAAGATCCCCGAAGATCGTTTGGTCGCGCTGGTGCGCGAGAGGTTCCCGCTGACCCCCGGCGGAATCATCGATTACCTCGACCTCCGCAAGCCCATCTACCGCGCCACCGCCGCGTACGGGCACTTCGGCCGCAACGAACCGGGGTTCACGTGGGAGGGCACGACGCAGGCCCAGGCCCTCCGGTCTGCCGCGGGCGTTTAGGCGCGGAGTCTCCCGATGAGGCCGACTCCTGGAGCGACGGCGCCTAGGCCGGCGGAGATCCGGTGAACTCGAAGGAGGGTCGATTCAGGCGCCGGCGACGGTGGGTCGCCGCCGGCTCGACATTCGCGCTTCTCGCTTCGGTCTGGCTCGCCGCCGGCGTGCGTATCCTCGACCCGGCGGAGCAGTTCGCCGTCATCACGGGGCCGCTGCTGCGCGGCGGGGTGGGGGTGGTCGAGAAGCGCCGGCTCTTCGTCGCGCCTCCCGGCCTGTTCCGCCTGACCGCGTATTCGCTGCGCCCTGTGGAGCTGCCGCTCCCCGACGCTGCGCACGCGATGCTCGAGGCTGCCGACGGGAGCCGCTTCGGGTTGATCGGGACGGCCGTCGTTCGCGCGCTCCCCACGAGGGCACGGGAACTCGCGGCTGCGGGGCAAGGCGGCGGACTTTCCCGCGTTTTGCTCGCTTCGATTCGCGCTGCGGCGACGGTTCTGTTCGACGCCGACCGCGACGAAAGGTCCGTGGCCACGAGGCGGTTGAGCTTCGAGCGGCGGCTCGGCGAGGAGCTCGCGGCGCGCGGCGCGGCCCTCGAGGAGCTTCGCCTCGAAGGATTCCCCGATCTCACCGCGACGGGCCCCCCCGCGAGGATTCCGCCCGACGTGAAGGTCCTTTTGGTCGGTCTCGATGGCGCGGATTGGAAGATCGCGGATCCTCTGATGGCGGCCGGCCGCATGCCGAACCTCCTCGGTCTCGTGAAAAACGGCGTGAGCTCGAACTTGCTGTCGATCACACCCATGCTGTCACCGGTGATCTGGACGAGCATTGCGACCGGCGTCGAGCCGCCGCGTCACGGCATCCTCGATTTTCTCGCACCTTCGGCGACCGGCGCGAGCGAACCGGTCACGTCGCGCTCGCGTCGCGTCCCCGCGCTCTGGGAGATTCTCTCGGACGCGGGGGCCCGTGTGGGAGTGACCGGATGGTGGGCGACGTGGCCCGCGGACCCGATCAACGGGTACATGGTCACCGACCGGGTGGCGTACCAGCTGTTCGGCTACAGCTCGGACCCGCGCTCGAGCGCGGGGAAGACCTCACCGGCCGCGGCGTACGACATCGTGCGGCCGCTCATCGTGCCCACCGACAAGATCCCTTGGACGTCGGTCGAGGCCTACCTCGAAGGCGCGCGCAGGCGGCCCGAGGAGTTCAGCGCCGACGAGCGCCAACGGCTCGATGAGTTTCGAACTCTTCTCGCCGCGGGAACGACGTACCTCGACGTGGCCTTGGCGATGCGGAAGCAAGAGGAAGTCCAGTTCGAGTCGGTGTACTTCGAGGGCACCGACACCGTGGGCCATCTGTTCATGTCGTATCGGCCGCCCCAACTCCCATCGGTCGACGCCGCAGGGTTCGCGTCGTTTCGCTCGATGGTTGACCGGTACTACGAGAACGCCGATCGCATGCTCGGTCGCCTCCTCGAGGGGCGCGAAGGATGGACCGTGATCGTCGTCAGCGACCACGGATTCGCCTCCGACGCGACGCGCCCGCTCACGACCGATTCTCGGATCGGGCACGGCGCGGCGGCGGACTGGCATAGACGCTTCGGCCTGTTCGTGATCAGCGGGCCCGGCGTGAAGCGGGGGATTCGCATGGATCAGGCGTCCATCTACGACATCGCGCCGACGATCCTCGCGCTCTTCCACCAGCCGGTCCCTCACTCGTGGCCCGGGCGCGTCCTCGGAACCGCGTTCGAGCGCGGCGTGTTTTCGACGGATCCCGTGCGGTTCCGGGTGGACGATCCCGGCCGTCGCGGGGGCGGGGAGGCGGAGCTCCGCGACGAACAGGAGTCACGCGAGCTCCGCGAGAAGCTCCAGAGCCTGGGATACCTCGCCGTCAAGGATGCGGTCCCGATGACGACCGCCAACAACCGCGGGGTCGGCCTCCTGGGGGAGGGGAAGTTCATCGAGGCGGCAGCGGCTTTTCGCCAGGCTCTCGCCGACGAGCCGAACCAGTCGACTCTGATGATCAACCTCGGGATCGCTTTGCGGTTCGGCGGGGATCGTCGCGAGGCGAAGGCGCTCTTCGAGAAGAGCTTCCTGACCCGTGACGGTCGGCGGGCCGCCGGGCACCAGCTCGCGCAACTCGAGATGGACGATGGGAATCTCGCAGGTGCCGAACGGATCCTGCGCTCGGTCTTGGAGAGCGAGCGCGGGGCCGCCGAGGTGCGGAATTCGCTCGGTCTCGTGCTCGAGAAGCGAGGCCGGATCGAAGACGCCGCGCGTGAGTACGCCGAATCCGCGAAGCTCGACGCGAACGCCGCCGAGCCGAGGAACAATCTCGGCAACCTCGCGCGCCAGAAGCGGCAGGGCGCGGATGCCGAGCGCTGGTATCTCGCGGCGATCGCAGCCGATCCGTACTTCGTGGGCGCCTACAACAATCTCGCTCTGCTGTGCCAGGATCGCGGGCAGGTCGACCGGGCGATCGATCTTTACGGGAGGGCGCTCGCGAAGGCCCCGAGCAACGCCGTGGTGATGAACAACTTGGCATCCCTCTACTTCGCGACGGGGGAGAGCCGGGAAGCGCGCGTGCTGTGGAGGCGAGCGGTCGAGGCGGACCCGAAATATGCGTCGCCGCTCAACAACCTGGCAGGGCTGGCGCTCTCGGAGGGCGACAACGAGGCCGCGTCGGGGCTCCTCGATCGAGCGCTCGCGCTGGATCCGAACTACGGCGATGCGCGGATCAACCGGTCGCTGGTCGCCCGCAGGCGAGGCGATGTCGAAGCGGCTCGACGTGAGCTCGAGGAGGCCGCGAAGGACCCTCGTGCGGTGGGGATGGCGCGGCTGGAATTGGCGTTCATCGATCTAGCGACCGGTCGACCGGCCCAGGCGGCCGCCGGACTCGAGGAGGCCCGTCGGAACCTCGGTGACCGAACCGACGTTCTCAACGCCCTGGGAGAGTCCTACACGCGTCTGAATAACCGACGGAAAGCGCTGGAAGCACTTAAGCTCTCTCTGGCGATCGATCCGGAACAACCCACAGTGAGGTTGGCACTCAGTAATCTAGATAATCGATAATAACTATTAAGTCGGCGCATACAACAGGAGGTACGCGCCTACCGTCGCAAAGAACACATTGGGAGACCACGCGGCCAGCAACGGGGGGAGGATCGTCTCGAGACCCAGAGCATTGAAAATGGCCGCAGTCGCCCAGAACACGATCGCGAGGCCGAGGCCCACTCCGACGCCATACATCGATCCGCGTCTCCCGACCTTGAACGCGAACGGGAGCCCAAGGAGCACCGTGACTAGCGGGGTGGCGACCGCTGCGGTCTTCTGCCAGTACTCCACCCGCAGCCGTGTCGTGTCGTAGCCGCTCTTGGCAAGGCCGGCGATTTGTTCGTCGAGATCGGCGATCGACACCTGTTGCGGCATGTCGTTGCCTGCAAGGAGCGTGCGCTCGTGGCGCGAGAAATTGTCGGGATGATCGAACACCGCGATCTCCTCTCGGTCGAAGCGGCGATAATCGCCGGCCGATCCACGCTCCGGAAAGGTGCGATACCACCCCTTCTCGGCGTCCCACGCGTGTCCATTCCACTGCGCGGAAACGCAGAACCACTGTTCGAGCACACGCGCCGCGGCGAGATCGACACGAAACACGGACAGTCCTTGGAATCGTAGCGACTGCGGATCGAACAGACGGTAGTGGTAGAGGCGCCCGTCACCCCCGAACGTCCAGCGCCCCCCGGGTGACCAGCCGTAGGTGCGTGGGTTGCGCCCTTGAATCAAGTCCTTCACCGATTGGGCTCGGCGGTTGGTCTCCGGCGCGATGCGCTCCTGAATGAGGTGGACGACGGAGCAGAGGAGAACCGTGATCACGAGTATCGGGAGGCAGATCCGCCGGACACTCATCCCCGAAGCCTTGAAGGCGGTGAGCTCTCCATGGCGCGAGAGGAGGGTGACGGCGAGGACCGCAGCAATCATGGCCGCGAACGGCAGCGTCAGGACGAGGGCGCCGGGGATGAAGTACTTGAAGTACCTGATGACGAGAATCGCAGGCTGCTTCCGCTCGACGACGGCGTCGATCAATCCCTTCAGCTCGACGAGAGAAAAGATCAGGTAGGTCGCCGCGAGAGCAAGGGCCAACATCCGGAGGTACAGCGTCCCGATGTACCGATCCAACACGGAGGAGAACCGAAACCCTCGGGGCCGCGCGACCGGAGTCTCCGCAGTGCCGGGGCCCCGCGACAGCTTGCGGCTGCGTGAAAGCGGTGCGACGAGAGCCGCAACCGCTCTCGACCCTCGCCCAAAGACTGCGACCCACCACGGTGTCCGGGCGGGCGACCGCATGAGAAGGTAGGACGCGATGACCCAAAGGAGAACGATGATGTTGGCGCTCCAGATTCCGGCGGCGACCGGAACCCTTCCCTCGCGTGCCTGCTCGAGTCCGACCGTGAAGATCATCCAGTAGGCGAGGACGATCCCCAGGCTCAACGCGAAGCCGGCCCCCTTGCCGCTCCGCACGCGAGACACGCCCAACGGAAGAGCCAGCAAAGCGAAGGCGAGACTCGCGAAAGGCAGGGCGAGTCGACGGTGCGCCTCGGCCTCGGCCGAGCGCAGACGATAGCCGCGGAGAGGACTATCCGTCTCGGCACGTGCGGTGGTGTACTCGCGCCAGAGCTCCTTCGTGGTCATGTCGGAAACGATCTTGTCGGGGCGCTGGTCCGACGCCTGCATCCAGGCAGGAAGCACGATCGGGCCGGGAGCGAACGAATCGAACTGGAAGCTGCGATACGAATCGAGATCACCCGAGCGGAAGGAATGGGCGACCCCGTCCTTGAACACGAGGCGCAGGCGTCCTTCCCGGTCCGCGGCCGGCCCGATCGTGGCGTGCTTTGCCACGATCAGCTGCTCGCTGCCGTTGCGTCCGGAATCCGGGGCCTGGTAAAGGATGGTCCGCTCCAGGACACCCTGGGTTCCGGGGGGAATCTCGTCAACAAACAGCACGTACCCCGGTAGCGCATCGAAGAAAACGCGTGGCTTGATCTCGGTGCTGACGTTGCGCGCCGTCAGGATACGGCCCTTCATCGCACGCAACTCGTAGCTGGCCCACGGTTGAACGAAGCCGTAGATCGAGAAGGCGGCGGTCAGGGCAATGACGCCGTGAAGCGCCATGGGGCGGACAAGATCAAATGGCCCGAGCCCCGACGCCTGGAGCGCGACGATCTCGCCGTCGGCCGAAAGCCGGCCGATAGCGATCAGGGAACCGAGAAGGGTTCCGATCGGTATCGCCAGAACCAGGAAACTGGGGATCTCGAGAACGAGCATCTGGAGCATGGTCGCCATTCCAAGGTCCTTCTGAATGGCAAGCCGCGCGATAAAGAAGAAGTCGTTCATCATGAGGATCACGGTCCAGACCGCGATCCCGACGAACGTGGCGGCCCCGAGCTCGGAGAGGATGTACAGGGTGAGTCGCCGGGGGCGGAGCATCGACGGCGGAGTCTAGCAGGCGTGCATCGGCAGAGTCGCGAGCGTTTGGCTGATTCTAGGTCTCAATGCAATGTCCGATAATGTATATTATGTAAACTAACATGACTCAAGAATAGCGATTTGCCCCCAGACTCACGGCTAGACCGTCGGTTCGACTCCCCTCCGCTTTCGAGCGCTAGTCTGGGCGGGGTTAGCTGGTCGAGCTTCGTCGTGGAGCTCGCGGAGCAAGCGCTCCAGGATCGACTGCAGCGCCGACACGAGCTCGGCCTTCTGAACGTTTTGCCTCGGGAAGCTCAGGCTGAATTGGAAGGCGTCGTCCTCCGGCGCGTAGCGGAACACATACCGTTTAGGCCGACGCTCGTCCGCCGTGTCGGATTTGTTGAAGCGCCTCGCCTGTTCCCGAGTAATTCCTTCGCCGGTAATCCTGTCGACCAGGGCGTGCATCGCGTCCTCGGAATCCTGGCGGACGATCTGGAGCAGCATCGACTTGCTTTCAATGTCGGCCTGCCGACATCGCTCCTGGACCGTCTCCGGCATCCGGTTGAGGCTCAGAGCCTCCGTGATGACCGTCCGGGACTTTCCGAGCTTCCGGGCGATCTCCTCGTGCGTGTACCTGAACTGATCGCAGAGCCTCTGGATCGCCGCCGCCTCCTCGAAAGGCGTGAGGTCCTTCCGTTGCAAATTCTCGATCAACGAGATCTCGAGCATGCCGCGGTTGTCGACATCGACCTCGATTGACGGTACGTGCCGCAGGCCGGCGATCTTCGAGGCCTGATACCGGCGCTCTCCCGCGATGATCTCGAACCGTCCGCCCTCCACGGCGCGAACAAGGATCGGCTCGAGGACTCCCTTTTCCTTTATCGAGGCGACCATGTCCGAAAGATCGCCGAAGTTCTTCCGCGGCTGATGCGGATTGGGCTCGATTCGATCAATGTCGATGAGTCTCCCGATGGACTCCGATCGGGTGGATGTGATCTCCTCGACGAAGTGGCTGTCGTGGCGCATGCGCTTGTCCTGGGGTAAGCCTCGGAACTTAGACACGGGCAATCACCTCCTCCGAAAGGCTGTAGTACTCGGTGGCTCCGGACGACATCGGGGCAAACGTGAAGATGCTTTGTTTGTAGGCTGGACTCTCCTCCAGACGTACGCTCTTCGAGATCGTCGTCCGGAAGACCTTCTCGCCGAACACGTCTCGAATCTGCTGGTGAATGTCCCGCGCCAAGATCGTCCTCTTGTCGTGCAGGGTGACGACGACACCGAGGAACTCGAGCCCGGGATTGGGACGCGCGCGAATCTTCTCGTAGGTCTCGAGAAGGTCGTCGGTGCCTTCCAACGCAAAGTAAGAAGACTGAATCGGAACGAGGAGGTGCGTTG
>JAYUCM010000328.1:0-7763 GCA_043740355.1 Acidobacteriota bacterium
CACGTCATGAGCGAGGAGCGCGCGCGTGAGCTCGGGTTGCGACCTCTGCTGTACAAGCCGTTTTCGATGGCCGCGCTCGGCGAGGCGATCCAGGACGCGCTGGCATCCGTCCGCGCCGAGCGTTGAGGGAAAAGGGGGCACAAGACGTCCGCTCGCTTGTTCCCGATTCTCGCCCTTGCGGTCGCCTTCGCGGCGCAAGGCGCCCCGCGCGCCAGCACGCGCGCGGGGGACCCGCGCCAGCTCCTGCGCGCGATGGCGCGCGCCGTCGAGGGCGTGCGCGACTACACGATGACGCTCATCAGCCAGGAGTGGAGCGGCGACGGGATGGGGCCGACCGAGACTCTCGTCACCAAATGGGCGCGACCGTTCAAGGTGTACTTCAAGAGGCTGTCCGAACCGCACCGCGGCCGTGAAATCCTGTTCGCCAACGGTTGGAACAGCAACAGGCTCAAAGTCAGCGTGCATGCCTGGCCGTTGAACATCCGGGTCAACTTGAATCCGCACGGCGACCTCGCGATGGCCGATGCCAAGCACCCGGTCGACGAGAGCTCGCTGATCTACCTCGTCAACGCCGTGCTCGATAACTTCCGGCGCGCCGACGAGCGCGGCGAGGCGATGGCGGAGGATCGCGGCCACGAGTCGATCTTGGGGCGCGACTGCCACCGTGTGCGGATCTTCACCACGCAGTCGGTGACGTCGTACACGTTGGCGCGCGGCGAGTCCCTGTGGGACGTCGAAAAGAAGTTCGACGCGGCGATGGCGCCGCTCCTGCACGAGAATCGCGAGCTGGGCTGGACGACGCCCGGCGACGCCAAACCGGGCCAGACGATCCGTGTGCCGCGCTACTACGCCGCGCGCATCGACCTCTGGATCGACGACGCGTTGTCGCTGCCGCTCGTTGCCGAGATCTACGACGAGCGCGGCACGATCTTCGAGCGCTTCGAGCACCGCGATCTGCGCGTGAACGTCGGCCTGGGCCCGCAGGACTTCTCGCCCGCAAACCCCGACTACAAGTTCTGAGGAAATGGGGACACTCCCCATTTCCTCACTGGTGCTCGGGCCGTAGGAGGTCCGCGACGGTTTTCACCGGCGTGAATGTCGAGATCGGCACCTCGACGAAGACCGTGATCCACTCGGCCATGGCGCCGTTCCACAACCCGGGGCGCTCGAGCGCCAACAGGTCGCGCCCCTGGTGAGACTTCGTCGCGACGATGCCGCCGCGCGGGTCGACGAACGCACGCAGGTCGAACGCAGCGCCCGAGACGTCGAGCACGCCGCAGACCAGATCGACCGGGTTGAAGTGCGTCGCTTCGAGAACCGCCGCCCGCTGGGGCTCCAACCGTAGGTCGAACTGCGCAGGCTCGACGATCTGGCGCGTGATCCGTCCGTCGCGGCCCCGCACCCAGTAGGGGCCTCCGCCGGGCTCTCCCGTGTTGCGCACGACGCCGCACACGCGCAGCGGCCGCTCGAGAAGCCGCAGCAGCGCGTCACCTTGCGCCTCGACCCCGAGCGTTTGCCGCGCGAAGTCCGCCGCCTCCGCGGCGAACGCCGGGACGACCGGCCGGCTGCGCAATCGCGCCACGTGGAGGAACACCGCGCGCTGGAGCTCAACGAGTCGCCCGCCGATGATCTTTTTCCATCGCTGCGCGTCGCCGCGATTCGCATCCGTCTGCACGTTGTCGATGTTCTTGATGAAGACGATGTCGCCGCGGAGCTCGATGAGATTCTCGAGGAGCGCGCCGTGGCCCGACGGGCGAAGCACCAGCCGGCCATCGTCGGCGACGAACGGTCCTCCCAAGGGCGTCCCCGCGATCGTGTCGGTCGACGCTCGCTGCACCGAGAACGCCAGCTCGAATCGAGCGTAGAGCGCCTGTTCGTACGCCGGAACGACTCGCTCCGTCAGGAGGCGGAAGGCGTGGAGGTGTTCCGGCGAAACGGTGAGGTGCATGCGGCAGCTCCGCTGGGCGTCGCGCACGTAGCCCACGGCTTCGACGAGGTGCTCCTCGAAGGCGGTTCTGGCGCCGTTGGCGTACCGGTGAAAAGGGATGAGCCCCTTCGGGATCGTCGCGTAGCCGAGCCCGTCGGCGCCGAGCAGCGCGTCGACGACCTCGGCGCCGCTCCCCGCGCCGCGGAGCACGTCCAGGTCGTAGCCGCGAAACGCGAGCTCCGCGCGCACGTCATCGACGAAGGCGAACCGCTCGATGCCCTCGAGCAGGGCGGCAACGCCGCGCCCGGTCAGCACGTCCCGGAACATCCGGGTCGCCGCCCCCGACGCCGGAACGAACTTCGAGCAGCGCCCCTGCAGTGCCGCCTCTTCGTGGAGGAGGATCAGCGCCTCTTGGCGTTCGACCGGAATCGTCTCGATCCCGTCTTCCAGACGGCACGGCCGCACGAGATCGGCGTGCATCACCGGGGCCGCGATGAGCGCGAGCTGGCGGTTCGCTTCGTCCTCGGAAATGCCGCGGTCGCGGAGTTGCGCCTTTTGGCCGACGGTAAAGTGCGCCATGGGGTGATCGTAGCGCAGGACGACGCAGCCGCCCTTACTCCTAGAAACTCTTCGAGAACCCGAAGACGAATCCGGACCGCGGAGCCAGCTGGGCCTCGTTGACGTCTTGGTAGACCGGGAGCTGGACGTAGCCGTACAGCTCGAGTCGGTCTCCCGTGCGGAAGCGAACGCCAGGAGCGAGCGCGAACGCGTCGGACCCCGTGGACGGCACGCCCTCTCCGCGGAAGTCGTCGCGTCCGGTGTGGCGCCCGTTCATCTGCAGCGAGAAGACCCAACGCTGACCCGCCGCGTAGCTCACACCGGCGGCGGCTACGGCTTCGTTTCCGACCCGGTACTCGAGAGGGTTGCGCCCGTTGACCCGCCACGATCCCGAGACGAACCATTCGACGGGCTTCGGGAACTGGTGGCGCACGTAGTAGAGAGCGATCAGCCCGTCATACGAGCCGGTCCCCGGCTGGATCGTCGGCTCGTTGACGGCGCCTTCGCTGTCGAGCAGCTTGTACGCCCCGGTGGGCGCCTTGGCGGAGGCGCTCCCCATGAGGAGGTCGTTCGCCTTCACGAGCAAAGCGTAGCGTGCGCCCACGGCCACGTCGCCGAAGCCATGCGTGCCGTCGGTGTTCGTAAAGTGCTCGTTCGGCGTGCCCACCTCGTCGAAGTGCTCGTGGTCCTTCGCAACGAGGAAGGGCAAGGCGCCGAACACGCTGACCCGCGAGGTGATCCCGTAAGCGAGGTCGAGCTGCAGCGTCGTGTTCCGCGTGCTGATCTCGCGGTGATGATCGGGCTCGACGATCCCGTCCTCGAAGTTGATCTTGGGAACGAGCACTTCGCCTACGGCTTCGTTTCCGTCGAGCTTCTTGGTCTGGTCGACGTAACGAAACGACAGATCGATCTGAAACGCTCCGGCGGTTTCCACGCCTTCTTCGGAATGAGTCACGAGGAAGCAGCTGGCGGATCCGCACGATGCGGCGCCGGGTCGCATCGCGGCGACCCCGATCGTCACGACGCCGATGGAAAGCGCCCTGCGAACACTGAGACGGTGCATCCGATCGTCTCCCGGTGGCAGCCGCGGATTCTACTCGACCTGCGGCGGCAGCTCGTAGCGCACGATCCGCCGGAAGACCGCCGACCCCGGCATGTCGACGAGCGGGTAGAGGGTTCGCAGGCCGACGGGAAGCGACCGCTGGACGGCCTCACCCACCGCAAGCCAGCGATCGCCGCAGTCGAGCACCGTGCCCGGCGTCCAATCCGGCTTGGGCCGCGAGGCGACGACGACCAAGACGGCGCCCGCGATCCCGAATCGCTCCGCGGCCACGACCCGGTCCGCCACCTCGGGCCCGGCGAGCGCGGCGTAGGCCTCTTCCGTCTTCGCCTCCCGACGCCGGCCGCGCCATCGTACGATGATCCGGCGCGTCAACCCCACGATCGGATCGCCGCGCCTCTCGTCGACGGCCGCCGCGAGACACCGCACCAGACCCGTCACCACCAGATAGCTCGCGAGCCAGCCCTGCGGCGTGCCGATGGCGAACGTGATCGACGACAGCATCGTGAAAGCGACCGGCGCCGCTACGGTGACGTCCTGCCCTCCCATCGTGCCGCTCGCCTGACGTCCCGCGATCTCGAGCATCAAGGTGTTGTTCGCGGAAGCCGCTTGGTGCGCGAATCGGAGGAACCCGATCGCCCCGATCATGATCCCGGCCAGAAGCGTGACGATCGCCGCGAGCGCCCCTCGTGAGGCGCGGTGCGCCGCCTCCGCGATCGTTCGAGCGGAGTCACCGAGCCTGGAAGGCGGTCGCTCGTCGCTCAGTGCGCGAGCACCTGGTCCTTGGGAACCCGCTTCGCTTGGACGTTGCGCACGATCGTGAGACTGGGCAGCACGGTCGCCGTGCCCGTCAGCTCGTCGCCGTGGACGGCGTACGCCCAGATTCCACGGACCTGCGGCCGTTCGAACTCGCTCGTCCAGCGGCCCTGATCGGGTCGGTAGGTAACGTACAGCCAGTACATCGGCTGGACGCTGTTGTCGATGATCTTCGCTGCCTTCAGCTCGACGGTGGCCGGCTGCTGCGGAACGTCGACAAAATTGTAGACGACGGTCTCGTCGTGGCAGAACTCGTTGATGTCCACCTTGGCGCAGATCGACGTGCCTTTCCAGATGCCCAGGATCTCGGCCTTCGGCGCGGGGGTCGCAGCGGGCGCCCCGGCGGCCGTTTCGACGGCGGCGAGCAGCGCGAGGTTGGCGATCAGGCCGATGACGTTCACGACGAGCTCCGGAAGCTCCGGTAAAAATAGCCGAAGCGGGCGACCTCCGAGAATCTACATCGTTCGTACACCCTCTGCCCGTCGCTCGTGGCCAGGAGCGCCATCCTCGAAGCGCCGCGCCGGAAGGCCTCCCGGCACGTGTGCGTCAAGAGCGCCGCGCCGAAGCCGCGCCCGCGAAGCTCCTCGGTCACCGTCAGATCGTGCAACCCCGCGCACTCCGTACCCAGGAACAGGAGACTCGCGCCCACCGGCTTGCCGTCGAGCCACGCGACGAACGCAAAAGTGCGGGCCGGCCGCGCGCGGAGGCGCGCCGCCAGGCCGTCGAGCATGTGGCGACGGCGCGGCGTAGTGACCGGTCCGATGGAAGGATGGGGCGTCTTCTCGAATTCCGACGGATCCAGGACGCCACGAATCGTGAGGCCCGGCGGCATGGCGCGCGCTGCATCGGGCTCCGCGAGGTCACGCACCATCGCGGGAAACCGCTTGCGACAATTGAGCCGCCGCGCGCGGAGCAATTCCTCGAGGTTGTCAGGCGTCGCGGCCGGAGAGATCCATAAGCCCATGCCGCGGCCGTCGTCGCGATAGCGCGCAACGAGCGTGTCGAGCCGGCCGGCCGCCGAGGCAGCGGAGAATCGCACCATGACCCCGGCGTTGTTCCAGACGCTTCCGGGTTTGACGACCCACGTGACGTCGGGATCGTCGTGCAGCTCGGCGCCTGGGACGACGGCACTCGACCGGAACCATTCGGCGACATGCCGCTCGACGAGCAGGGCCTGCTCGACGTTCATGGACGCTTCAGACCCTCGACCTCGTGCGGCGCTCAGCTTGGCTTCCCCCGCGCCGCATCGACGCTCCAGATCCCGGCTCCGTGGGTCGCGATGCACAAGAACACGAAGCTGTACAGCACCGCGAGCTCCCCTCCGTTCAGCAGGGGAAACGCTTGTTTTGTTCCGTGCGCCATCCAGTACGCGACGGCCATCTGCCCCGAGCTCACGAATGCGGCCCAGCCGGTGAACAACCCGAGAGCGATCAGGAGCCCGCCGAAGAACTCGATCGATCCGGCGCCGTACGTGATGAAAGCCGGCGCCTCATGAGCGGGCGCGGGGAACCCGAACAGCTTCTGGGAGCCGTGACAGAGGAACAGGAACCCGGCGACGATGCGCATCAGCGCGTAGGTCTCGGCGGCGTACTTCTTGAAGATGGCGGACATCGTTCCTCCTCCCGCTGGAAAGCGACGCAGGTCGTTCGTGGCCTTCCCGTTATACAGCACGAACGGACGGGCGTCGGGGTAACATCGACTCATGTCCGCCGTCGACGCGTTTCGAGCCCTGCACACGTCGGGATGCTTCGTCCTACCGAATCCGTGGGACGTGGGAACGGCGGTGTATCTCCGGCACCTCGGGTTCAAGGCGCTCGCCACGACGTCCGCGGGAGTGGCATTCTCTCGCGGGGCGCCGGACACGGTGTCGTCGGTGCCGCGCGACGTCATGCTCGCGCACATTCGCGACGTCGTCGGGGCCACGCCGCTCCCCGTGAACGCGGACTTCCTGGCCGGGTACGCGGACGATCCCGAAGGCGTCGCAGAGAACGTCGCGCTCTGCGTCGCGACGGGAGCGGCCGGAGTCTCGATCGAGGATGGAACGGGAGACGTCGCTGCGCCGCTCTACGAAGCGAGCTTGGCGGTCGAGCGGATCCGGGCGGCCCGCCGCGCGATCGATGCCTCGGGAACGCCTCTGGTCCTCACGGGACGATGCGAAGCCTGGCTCGTCGGCGAACCGGACCCGCTCCGCGCGTCGCTCAGTCGGCTTCCCGCATACGCCGAGGCCGGCGCCGATTGTCTCTACGCCCCCGGCGTCACGGAGCCCCATGAGATCGCCGCAATCGTGAAGGCGGTCGGTCCGAAGCCGGTGAACGTCTTGATGTCCGCGCCCAGCAAGGACCTTTCGGTTTCCCGGCTCGCCGATCTCGGCGTGCGGCGCGTGTCCGTCGGCTCCGCGCTGTCGCGGGTGGCGTGGGGCGCGTTCATCCGCGCGGCGCGCAGCCTCGCTGCGACCGGCTCGTTCGACGCCTTCGCCGACGCGGTTCCGTTCGCGGAGTTGAACGGCGTGTTCAAGTCTGTAGGATGATCGATCGGTAGCTCACCTACGGGGGGGACGTGTCGGAGAGTTGGGACGTGCTCGGCATCCTCGGGATCGGCCTCGTCTTCGGCCTGCGACATGCGACGGAGGCCGACCACATCGCCGCGGTCGGCACCATGGTCAGCGAGCAGGGAGGCGTGCGCCGGGCCCTTCGTACCGGGGTCCTCTGGGGAGCCGGGCACACGATCTCGATTCTCGCGGCGGGGATTCTGGTCCTCGGACTGCGGCTGGCGATCTCCGAGCGGGTGTCGCGGTTCCTCGAATTCGGCGTCGCGTTGATGATCATCACTCTGGGCGGCCTGGCGTTGACGCGCGCGCTACGAGGCCGGACGGACTTCCATCGACACGCGCACACGCACGGCGGACACAGCCACAGCCATCTGCATTTTCACGGCTCGGAGGAACAGCACCTGCCGTCCGATCCCGGACACGCCGTCCCTACCGGCTTCAAGCCGCTCCTCGTCGGCATCATGCACGGCCTGGCGGGCTCGGCCGCGCTGACGCTGCTCGTGTTGACGCAGACGCGCTCGACGGCCCTGGGAATGGCCTACCTCGCCGCGTTCGGCATCGGATCGATCGGCGGCATGGCGCTGATGAGCGTGTTGATCAGCGTGCCGTTCAGCGCGACCGCGAGCCGGCCGGGGCTCAATCGATCCATCCGCATCGTCGCCGGTGGCCTCGGCCTGGCGTTCGGTCTGCTCTACGCCTGGTCGCAGGTTCATACCGGCGCTGCGTAGGAAATGGGGTCAGGTCTCCCATTGAAATAGGGGACACTCCCAGGTCTGTCCAAGACAGCTTTTCGTTCGGCAGTGATATTGGACAGCACCCGAGGACTTGGGCGTCGTCCCAGCCGCCTGATCCTC
>JAYUCM010000329.1:0-7760 GCA_043740355.1 Acidobacteriota bacterium
CTTCCCGGTGTAAGGCTTCGCCTCGCCGACCGCGTCCACCACGACGCGTGCCGACTGGCCGAGCCGCACCTGGGTCACGCGCGTCTCGTCGACGTCCACGGTGGCCAGGATCTCGCCCATGTCGGAGACGATCATGATCACGGTGCCCGGATTGTTCATCGTGCCGGTGAGCGTGATCTCGCCCTTCTCGGCGTTCAGCTTCGTGACCGTGCCGTCCATCGGCGAACGGATCGTCGTCTTCGACAGGTCGTCGCGCGCCCGGGCGAGACTTGCGTCCGCCTGCGCAACCTGCTCCTTGAGGCTTCTGAGGTCGATCGCGCGGGAGTTGAAGTCCAGCTCGCTGACCTCGAACGCCTCCTGCGAGACCAAGCCGGAATCGCCGCGCAGCGATTGGTTCCTCCGGTACTTCCGGTCGGAGTTCGCGAGGGAGACCTCCGCCTGCTCGATCGCGATCTTCTGCATACGGACCGCCGATTGCAGGCGGTCCACTTCGGTCCGGTACCGCTCGGGATCGATCTGAACGAGAAGGTCCCCCTTCTTGACGGTATCCCCCTCCTTGACCGGGAGCTCTCGAATCTCTCCGATGACCGAGGACTGGACGTTGACCTTCGTGCGCGCCTCGATCCGGCCGGTCGCCGAAACGAACGAGGTGAGGTCCTTCGTAGCCGCCTTGGCCATGTAGACCTCTTCCCCCTTCTCCTTGGGGCGGGAGAGGACGGAAGCGCCCACGATCACGCCGGCGACCACGACGGCCCCGGCGGCGATCAGGCCCTTCTGCAGAGTCGTCATCCCATGAACGCCGAGTACAACCCGCCGAGACAGACTTTGAGCAGGATGTACGTGAGCCAGACACCGCCGACGACGTACTTCGCGGAGCTCGACGAGAACTTCGTCGTCTTGGACAGCGCGATCGAGCCGACAAAGAACGCCCAGATGTCGAAGACGTCAACGCTCGACAGGACGGCCAGGAGCACCTTGCTCGTCGTGTCGAAATCGAGGAACGCGGCCACGTTCGACTTGAGCACGCGCTGGAAGTTGATCTCGTTCATGTCGAGGCTGACGCGAGGCATCGCCACGACCGCGGACAGCAGGATGGGAATGATGTAGATGGACCAGGTGTACGAGTAGCCGGAGAGCACTTTCAGGTACGTCGTCTTCGCGTTGAACGCCGCGGCGAGGCCGTGGTAGATCGCCGGAACGAGCAAGATCGGAATAAAGATGAAGAGCGTGTTGAGGGCGCGACGAACGGGGGTCTTTCCGGCTTCGATCTTGGCGCGCGCGGTCTTTTCGATCTCCGCGCGCTTCTCTTCCGGAATGCTCCCCTTCGACATCTTGTCGATGAACTTCATCTGAGTCTTCACGGCGTCGTCGACGTCCATCTTGGGAAGCATCATGCTCTGCGCGATGAACGACCCGACCATGAGAAGAACGACCGGCACGAGCCAGTCCCAGCCCGGCTTGCGCGCGATCGACTCGAACGTCTTTGCGGGAGAGAAGAACACCCCCATCACCCGGGCCAACGGGCCTGGCTCGGGACCCATGCCGGAAGCCGGCCCGTCGGTAGGCTGAGTCATCGCGTCACCTCCCCGCGTTGGTGGCGAGCTTCAGCCCTTTCGACTCGAGCAGCGTCCCCTTGGCGCGCTCGAGATCGGCAAGGGATTTGTTGTAGTCGAGCAGAGCCTGAATCAACGAGAGCTGGGCGTTCCTGAGGTCGGTTTGAAATGTGAAGACCTCGAACGAGGTCGACATGCCGTTGTCGAACTTCTTCTGTTCGGCATCCAGCTTCTTCGTCTGGAGCTCGACGTTCTTCCGTCCCGCGGTCACGCGCTCGTACCCCGATTCGACGGCGCGAGCCGTCGTGCGCACATCGACGCGGACGAGGTCTTCGGTGGCCTGAACGGAGATTTCGTCTTTCTCGCGGTTGATCGTGGCGATCGCGTAGGTCGCTTTCGCGGCGCGGTTCCCGATCGGAACGGAGTAGACCAGGCCGACAGTCCAGGCGTAGTTGTTGAATTTCGAAATCTCCGTATACGAGTCGCTGAGACCACCGGTCACCACGATGTCGTCGTTCGTCCCCGGGATGCCGTCGAGGCCGGGGAGTATATTGATCAGGTTGTTCCCACTCGGGGTGAGCCCCGCGGTCAGGTCGAGCTGGTGCCGGGCCGCGTTGCGCGCCGCGCGCTCCAAGAGCGAAGCGTTCTCAAGCGTAGCCTTCGCCTCGATGATTTCGGGGCGCGCCTGAAGCGCCGTGGCGATGGCCGCGTCGAGCTCGACCGTTCGCACCTCCTCAACGGGCTCCTCGGTCGGGATGATCGTGTGAAGCCAGATGGGATCGTTCTTCGGGATGGCCAGGAGGCGACGAAGCTGATCCTCGGCGTTCAGAACCGACTCTTTGGCGCGGATGGTCAAATCGACGTTGGATGCGACGTTGGCTTCCGCCTGGGTGATCTCGATCGGCGCCAACGTTCCGACCTCGACCTTCTTCTTGTTGAGATCAAAGAGATTCTCGGACAGCTTGAGGGTCTGCTCGGCGACTCGCCGGGCCTCGCGGGCCGCCCTGAGGTTCCAGTAGGCGTCTTCGACGGTGCGAAGGGTCACGGTCGCCTGGCGCCGGAGCTCGTCGTGACTGATGGTGAGGTTACGCTTGGCGATGACCAATGACGCGGTCGTCGCTTCAATCCCGAACCCCCTCAGAAAGGGCATCCTGAAGCTCAAAGCGAGCCCGCTGTTGTAGCTCGGGTTGTACGAATTGAAGGAGCTGTTCGAGTCGAGCCGGTCGGTGGTGATGCCTGCGCTCCACCTCGCGCCGAACTTCAAGAGGCCGGAGAAGCCCGCCTTCAGCTGGTCTTGCTTCGCTTCGCTCGATTGGAATACCTGGCTCGGCTCATCGGTCTGCTCGCTGTGGGTCACGCTCGCGGTGAACGCCGGATCGAACGCGGCCTTCTGGAACAGAACGTTCTGATAGGAGATCTCCGGGTCCTTTTTCGCGATCTCGAGATCGAGGTTTTGCTCGAGGGCGCGTGTGAGGGTTTCGTTCAAGCTCATGCGGACCGCGTCGGCCGGTTCGTCCTCTGCCGCACGAACGGACACGGGGGCGGCAAGCGCCCCGATCGTCGCCAGGGACACCAAGATCATGCGTCTCGACTTCACGTCATTCCTCCCGTTCGGATGAGCGTTGTGCCCGTCGACCCTGCCCCCGCTCGATTCACGCACGTCGTCGCTCGCGTAGTACGCGCGAGCCCCGAACGCGGTTTCATTTCGGGGCCGAGGAGGATACAACGGCGGCCCGGTTCGCGGCCAAATCGCTTCCGGTCGGTCAGCGATGAGCCAGGTGGCACGCCACCCGGCGTCCCTCGCCGATCGGCAAGAGCAGGGGCTCCTCACGGGAGCAGATCGCCTCGGCGATCGGGCAGCGGGGATGGAACCGGCACCCCGGCGGCGGCTTGACGGGGGACGGCGGTTCTCCCGGCAAGACCCGCGCGGGCGGCGCCTGCGGGTCGCGCCGGGGCGCGGCTTCGAGCAGAGCCTTCGTGTAAGGGTGAAGCGGCCTTGCGTACAGCTCTGCGGCCGGGGCTTCCTCGACGATCTTTCCCAGGTACATGACGGCGACGCGGCGGGCGACATGACGCACCAGGCGCAGATCGTGGGCGATGAAGAGGTAGGCCAATCCGCGCCGCTCCTGGAGATCGGCCATCAGGTTGACGATCTGCGCCTGGATCGAAGGGTCGAGCGCGGAGACGGGCTCGTCGGCGACCACGAACTCCGGCTCGCAGGCGATCGCTCTCGCGAACCCGATGCGCTGGCGCTGACCTCCCGAAAACTCGTGCGGGTACTTGTCGAGCACGCCGCGATCGAGGCCGACCTCCTCGAGCAGCGAGGCGGCCCTCTCGCGCCGGTTCGCCCGCGAGCCCCCGATGCCGTGGATGGCGAGCGGCTCGGCGACCAACGTGCCGACGCGCATCCTCGGGTTGAGCGCCCCGTGCGAGTCCTGGAAGACGATCTGAAAACGGCGCCGCATCCGCCGCAGCGGGCCCGGCGCCAACGCCAGAAGGTCGGTTCCGTCGAAGCGGAGCGTGCCGGCGTCGGGCTCGATGAGGCGGATGAGCAGGCGTCCCGTCGTGGATTTGCCCGAGCCCGACTCGCCGACGAGCCCGAGCGTCTCGCCGGCGTTGACCGTGAGGTCGACGCCGTCCACGGCGCGCACGCCGGGACCGCGGCTGCCGAACCACCCCGATCGCGCAGCAAAGATCTTGACGAGGCCACGCGCCTCGACGAGCGGGTTGGCGTTCATCCGCGTTCCGGCGCGTACAGGTGGCAGGCGACGCGGCGCCCGCCGCCTAACGCGAGGTCCTCGGGCTCGATCGTTGCGCACGGGGCGAACACGTCGGGACAGCGCGGGTGGAAGCGACAGCCCGGGGGCGGCGCGACGGGATCCGGGGCGCTTCCGGGAAGGGCGCGCAGGCGCTTGCCGCGGCGGTCGTCGCCGTCCTCGGGCATCGCGCGGAGCAGGGCGCGCGTGTAGGGGTGCTTCGGATCCGCGAACAGCTCACGGGTTCCGGCCTCTTCGACGAGCCGGCCCGCGTACATGACGCCGACACGATCGGCAACCTCCGCGACCACGCCGAAATCGTGCGTGATCAGGAGCACCGTCAGCTTGTATTCCGCCTTCAGCTTGCGGAGGAGCTCGAGGATCTGCGCCTGGATGGTCACGTCGAGCGCGCTCGTCGGCTCGTCCGCGATCAGGAGCGCCGGGCTGCACGAGAGCGCGATCGCGAGCATCGCGCGCTGCTTCATGCCGCCCGACAGCTCGTGGGCGTACGAGCCGGCCTGGCGCTCCGGATCGGGGAGGGAGACCGCTTCGAGCAGCCGGACAGCCTCGTGCCAGGCCGCCTTCCGCGAGAGCCCCTTGTGGATGCGCAGCGATTCGCCGACCTGAGTGCCGATCTTCAGCACCGGATTCAACGCCGCACCCGGCTCCTGGAAGGCGATCCCGATCCCGGCGCCGCGCACGCGGCGCATCTCGCGCTCGGAGAGGGTCATCAGATCGCGCCCCTGGAAGAGAATGCGTCCGCCCGCGATCCGGCCCGGCTCGACGAGACGGAGGATCGCGTAACCGGTCGCCGTCTTCCCGCACCCCGATTCGCCGACCAGCGCGTAGGTCTCGCCCGCGTCGAGCGAAAGGTCGAGACCGTCCACCGCGCGCACGTCGCCGCGCGGACTCTCGTAGCGGACTTCCAAGCCTTCGATCGAAAGGAGGGGTGCCATCGGGATCGGATTCTACCCCGCGCTAGAAAGCGAACGTCTCCCGGTGGCTCCCGAAGACGGCGCGGAAGCGATCGGCGATCTCGCCCAGGGTCGCGTACGACTCGACCGCCGCAAGGACGGGCGGCATCACGTTCGCCTCGGAGCGCGCCGCTTCTTCGACCCGCGACAGCGCCGCGTCGACCGCACGCCCGTCGCGGCGGCGGCGCAACGCGGCGAGGCGCTCGCGGCGCGCGTGCTCGGCCGAGGCGTCCACCTTCAGGATGGGCGGCTTCACCGCATCCATGGAGGTAAACCGATTGACGCCGACGACGACGGCATCCCCCGATTCGATCTGCTTCTGCCACCGGTACGCGGCCTCGTGGATCTCGCGCTGTTGGTATCCGCGCTCGATCGCTCGGGCCGCGCCGCCCATCGCGTCGATCTTCGCGATGTAGTCCGCGGCGCCCGCCTCGATGGCGTCGGTCAACGACTCGACGAAGTACGACCCCGCGAGCGGATCGACGGTGTCCGCGACGCCGGTCTCGTGGGCGATGACCTGCTGTGTGCGGAGCGCGAGAAGCGCGGCATTCTCGGTCGGAAGCCCCAGGGCCTCGTCCATCGAGTTCGTGTGCAGGGACTGGGTACCCCCCAAGACGGCGGAGAGCGCCTGCAGCGTCGTGCGGACCACGTTGACCTCGGGCTGCTGCGCGGTCAGCGTCGATCCCGCGGTTTGCGTGTGGAACCTCAGCTTGCAAAGCTCGGGGTCCGCAGCAGCGAAGCGGCTGCGGACGATCCGCGACCAGAGACGCCGCGCGGCGCGGAACTTGGCGGCCTCTTCAAAAAAATTCGCGTGCCCGTTGAAGAAGAAGGAGAGGCGTCCGCCGAACGACGCGAACGGAAGGCCGCGCGCGATCGCCGCCTCGCAGTAGGCGATCGCGTTGGCGAGCGTGAAGGCGACCTCCTGCACCGCCGTCGCCCCGGCCTCGCGCATGTGGTAGCCGGAGATCGAGATCGTATTCCACCTGGGCGTGTGCTCGGCGCACCACGCGAACAGATCGGTCGTGATGCGCAGCGACGCCTCGGGCGGATAGATGTACGTCCCGCGGGCGATGTATTCCTTCAAGAGATCGTTCTGAATCGTCCCCGAGAGTGCTCCCGGATCGATCCCCTGCCGCTTCGCGACCGCCACGTAGAACGCAAGGAGGATCGACGCCGTCGCGTTGATGGTCATCGACGTCGAGACCTTGTCGAGCGGGATGCCGGCGAGAAGCTCGTCCATGTCCTCGAGCGACGAGATCGCGACGCCGACTTTCCCGACTTCGCCCATCGCTGCGGGGTGGTCGGAGTCGTACCCCATCTGCGTCGGCAGATCGAAGGCCACCGAGAGCCCCGATTGCCCTTGCTCCAGCAGGTAGCGGAAGCGCTCGTTCGTCTGGACCGCGGTTCCGAATCCGGAGTACTGGCGCATCGTCCACAGGCGGCTGCGGTACATCGTCGGCTGCACACCGCGCGTGAACGGGGGAGCGCCCGGGATTCCCAGGTCGCGCGCCTCGGAGGCGGAAGCACGGTCCTCCTGGGTGTAGACGCGTTTTACGGGGATGCCGGAGCTCGTCGTGAAGCTCGGGCGGCGTTCACCGCTCCTCGTCTTCGTGGAGTCTTCGCTCACGTCTGTCAGTATAAGTCCGCCATGTTCCGAACCGTCGAACGAACGCCTTCCGGCGTGCGCCTCCTCGACCAGCGCAAGCTCCCCTCAAAAAGCGTGTACGTCACCTGCAGCACGCCCGAGGAGACGGCGGAGGCGATACGAACGATGGTCGTGCGCGGCGCCCCCGCGATCGGCGTCACCGCCGCGTTCGCGATCGCGTTCGCGGCGTCTCAGGCAACTCGGCTCGATCCCGCGGCGATGGATCGCACGATCGAGGCGGCGCGCAACGTGCTCGCCGCCGCGCGGCCGACCGCCGTCAACCTGTTCTGGGCTCTTGCGCGCATGGCCCGCACTGCCGCGGCCGCCCGGGCGGAAGGCTCAGGAAACTCCGACCTCGCGGCAGGGCTCGAGCGGGAAGCCCAGGCGATCCACGACGAGGACCTTGCGTCCTGCCGCGCCATCGGGCGCCACGGCGCGGCGCTCGTCCCGGAGCGCGCGAACGTTCTCACGCATTGCAACGCGGGCGGCCTGGCGACCGCTGGGTTTGGCACCGCGCTCGGTGTGATCCGCGGAGCGATCGCGGCGGGGAAGACGGTCCGCGTGCTCGCGGCGGAGACGCGGCCGCTCCTGCAGGGCGCCCGCCTCACGGCGTGGGAGCTGATGGAGGACGGCATCGAGACCGTTCTGATCGCCGACAGCTCGGCGGGAAGCCTGATGCGTCGCGGCCAGATCGATCTCGTCGTCGTGGGCGCCGACCGCATCGCACGGAACGGCGACGTGGCGAACAAGATCGGGACGTACTCGCTCGCGGTGCTCGCGAAGGAACACGGCGTACCTTTTTACGTCGCGGCGCCGCTTTCGACGATCGATC
>JAYUCM010000330.1:0-7759 GCA_043740355.1 Acidobacteriota bacterium
CCGTAGGCCGAGATCATCCCCTCGCACGCCATCTTGGTCGCGCCGTAAAGCGAAGTCTGAAGTGGGATCGGACAGTGCTCCGGCGTCGGAATGACTTCGGACTCCCCGAGGGCGGCGGCCGACGACGAAAAGGCGATGCGTCCCAGGCCGTTGGCCCGCATCGCCTCGAGCACGTTGAAGGTGGCCAGCGTATTCTGCTCGAGGTCCCTCCGGGGCGATTCGAGCCCACCCCGAATGTCGGCGTTTGCGGCGAGATGAAAAACGAACGTGCACCCCTGCATCGCGGAGGTCAGCGCCTTCTCGTCGAGCACGTCGGCCTCGATCACGCGGAAGGACGCGCTCCGACGGGCGTCCTCCAGAAAAGCGGCCTGCCCCGTCGAGAAGTTATCGTACGCGACCACCTCGTGGCCTTCGGCGAGCAAGCGATCGACGAGATTGCTGCCGATGAACCCGGCGCCGCCGGTGACGAAGTATCGCTCTCGATCGCCTCGAGTCACGCCGCGCTCATCCCGGGACGGCGCTGCCGATAGATCTCCATCACCTTGCTCCAATCCCTTTTCATGATCGCCCGCCAGGAATAGCCCGAAGCTTCGCAGCGTTCGCGGCCGTTTCGCGCGATCTTCTCGCGCTCATCGTCGTGTTCGAGATAGTACCGGGCCTTCTCGACCAGCTCGCGGGGGTGCCCGAAGAACTCGGCCTCCTTGCCTTCGCGGTAGCAATCGAGATGCTGGCGTGTCCGCATCCCCAGCAAGAACGTGCCGCAGCCTGGAATCTCGAAGCTACGGGCCGCCGTCTCGTTGTAATTGACCTCCGAGACGAAGCACAACCCGATCTTCGCGCCCTTGATGGCGTGGACGTAGTCTTCGTTGCTGAGCTGCGGTCGCAGGTGTTCCCCGAGCCGGGCCCGGTTGCGCGAAGCGAACCACGGCCGGTGCCCGAAGACGGTGACCGGGAGCCCCGCCTCGATCAGCGCCAAGATCCCCGCCTCGGTCCGAGGCTCGTAGTGTCCGACGAAGACGATCGGGTTCGCCCATTGCGTTTGGATGTCCGGTGGCAGCGGCGAGGGCTCGAATCGGCCGTCGTCGTAGCCCAGGTCGGTCAGCATGCTGACCGTAACGGAGCGCCGCTCGATGCGAGCTCGATCATCGATGTTCGTCGTCAGAAAGACGTCGAACCAATGAGGGGTGGAACGCAGCAGTCGCCGATTGAGCCAGAGCAGCCGAGTTCGAGGCCACAACGCGTCGGTATTGTGCTGGACCATGAACGCCCCTCGCCCGCGAAGGGCCTCCAACGTTGAAGCCCATACCCAGTCCCCCTTATCGATCCAGATCAGGTCGGGGCGGTGTTCTTCAGCGGCGGCACGCAACGCTCGGTTTGCGCGCGCCGTGACGGGTCCCAGATGCGAATACGTTTCCAGCGCTCTCCTCGACCTCGAGAGATGTTCCACGCCCACGTGGGCGTTGCTGTCGAAGGTGACCACGTCAGGGGTGAGCTCCCGGATCGCGCAAAGTCGAGCATGGCAGGTACCGCCCGGGTCCAGCTCACCGACGTATAGCGTTCTCATGACAAAGGGCTGCGAAGCATACCATCCAGGGTCTCGGTGCTCCATACGACCGGCGGCGGCCTCTCGGCCATGTCAGATTGCGGATGAGAGGTCGGGGGCGAACGTGCTTCCTGCTCCAGCGTCCACCAAGCGGAACGCGGGGTCCTGAAGCAGCATCGCAGTGGGACGGAGCGATTGCAGGTATCGCGAACCCGCCTGCGCGAAGAGGAACGACTCGTTGGACGGGAGGCGCTGCGAGAGCCGATCGATCTCGGCTTGGGCTCGCCGCCGAAAGTGCTCCGACTGCACTCGGAGGTTCGTCTCAGCCGAAAGGAAGTTGAGAATAATGAGTCCGATCTCGCGCGTGCGCTGGGAGTCCAAGAGGCGCGAGACGATGGCGCGGCTCCACTTGATCCAATCCACGGGGAGACGCCCGGCAGGACCGGCGTTGGGAAGCGGCGGAACCGGCTCCTCGATCCGGAGGTCCGTGCCGCTGCGCATCGCCTCGTCCTCGAGGACTTGGCGCCAGGTCCACGCCGGCGAGCAGACCAGGTCGTAGGTTCCTGCGGGCTCCTTGCCGGCGGCGATCGCGAGGATCGCGTCGACGATCGTCGCGGTGTAGACGACGTTCGAGGGGTAGTCCCCAGCCCATGGGACGACGACCGGACCACAGCCAATTACGCGGCGGAGATCGGCGGATATTCCTTGAAGCTCCCCCGCGACATGCCCAAGCCTCAGGTTCCAGGCCTCCTTTTCTCGGCGCGCGGCCTCGCGCCGGACGAACTTTTCGATACGCCGCTTTTCCCATCCGTACGCGGTGACCGACGCCGGTTCGGTGACGGGTAGGAACTCGCGGTAGACGCGCAGGCTGCTGAAGTACACCAGCCGGGCGCCGGGAGCGGAGCAGCGGGCCATGTTCGCGACCAGCGCCTCGTTCGCCGCGCGCATGTCGGCGGGACGGCCGACGGCAGGCTTGGCGAAATTCAGGATCACCTCGCAATCGGACAGGAGGCCCCTCGCTTCATGGGCGTCGGTCGCTCGCCCATGCCGGCACCTCATACCCCGGGACCGAAGGAATGCGGAGCCGGTACGATTGCGGCAGATCGGAACGACCTCGATGCCTGCTTGCGCGCCGAGCAACAGACAGACTTCCGCTCCGACCTGTCCGTTGGCGCCGAGAACGCCGACGCGGATCATGCCCCCCGTCCCTGCTGGTAGAGGTCCGCGATGAGCGCGGTGACCGGCAGCACCGCTTCCGCTGCGAATTCCGACGGCCGCCCCGTCGCAAGACCGTCGAGGAAAGCGCGCCACTCGAGGTAGAAGGCCTGGTTCGTGGTGATCGCCCCGAGGCCGCCCGGCTCGAGGCGGAACGCCGCCCCGGGGACGTCGCGCCGATCCTCCCGCGCCGCCGGGCCTGTCAGGCGGATGGCCATCTCGGGCTTGATGCCGACGAGGAGCCTCGCCGAGGCGAAATGGAACTCCAGCGCGCCTTCCATGTCTTCGATCCAGCTGAAACGGAATTCGAGCGGGAGCCCAGCGTGATTGTCGCCATCGTCGTCGAAGAGCAGGACCTCGCCCTCCGCCGTCCGGTCGGGCGATCCATCGAAGAGAAATTTCTGGTGGACGATCCGATAACGCGTCGCTCCGGTCAGGTGCATCGCGAGGTCCATGCCGTGACAGCCCAGCTCGAGCAGGATGCCGCCACCCATGCGCTCGTCGTCGAAATAGCTCCGGTCGGTCCCGCTGCCGCGGGTTCGTCCTCCCTCGCGTACGACGATGCGCGTGGGCCGGCCCAGCCATCCTCCGGCGAGGATGCGTTGGACGGTCAGGGTCGAGTCGAACACGCGACGCATGAACCCGCACCCGATGCGGTGTGCGGGGAACAGCGATGTGAACGCCCGGTGCTCGGCCACCGTGCGGGCGAACGGCTTTTCCACGAACGCGGCGATTCCGCGGGCGGCAAGGCGCTCGAGGTGGGTCATGCGCGTGCCGACGGGCGATGCGACGAGCACCACGTCGCAGTCCCATTCGGCGCCGGATGACAGCGGCAGGGCGATCGAGCGGAGATTGAACGCGCGCGCGGCCGAGGCCGCCGACGCGGGATTGACGTCTGCGACCCATTCGACCCGGACGCCCGGCATCGAGGTCAACACCGGGAGGTGGACCTGCCTCGCGATGTTGCCGGTGCCGATCACCCCAACGCGGAACTCGGTCGTGGGTCGGCTCGTCACGCTGGAGCTCACGCGGACATCATATCCGCCCGCAACCTCCGGCTTGGAAGGATCGAACAATGCACGTATCTTGTCGGCCCGCACCTCATGGAATCAGGCTGGGGGGACATGCCATCCGTTAGCGAAGACTCGCGCCCGCCGTCGAAGCCTACGATCGGACAACGGCTCCTGGCTCGACTCTCCCGGGAGACCAGTTCGGGCCGTTTCATTCCGGAGATGGACGGACTGCGGCTCGTCGCCATCGCGATGGTCTTCCTCTTCCACTTGAACGGGTTTCTCACGGTGAAGTCGAAGCTGTATTACCCAACGCCGCCATCCGGCGGGTTGGTGGAGGCCGCGCTGGTTGGCTTCAGGGGCGTGGAGCTGTTCTTTGTGATCAGCGGATTCATCCTGGGACTCCCGTTCGCCGCCCACTACCTGAAAGACAGACCCAAGGTCGTGCCGCGCAAGTACTACCTCCGCCGGCTGACGCGACTGGAGCCACCCTACTTTGTGGCCATGATTGCATCGTTCTTGTTGGCCCTGTGGGTGAGAGGGGAGAGCGCAAGTGCGCTCTTGCCCCATCTCGCGGCAAGTCTGTCTTATGTGCACAACTTGATCTACGCCGTCCCGAGTACCGTGATGACCGTCGCGTGGTCGCTGGAAGTCGAGATTCAGTTCTACGTGCTCGTTCCCTTGCTGACGCTGCTGTTTACCGTCAGGAACAAGTTTGTGCGTCGCGCTTCGATGCTCGCTCTGATGGTCGTGACTCTCGTAGCGCAATCATTGTTCCTGCATGACAGTCCCAGAGCTTCACAGTCGATTCTGGGCTATTTGCAGTTCTTCGTGGCCGGCTTTCTGTTGGCCGACGTTTTTCTCATGGATTGGAATGAGGTTCCCCGCCGAGACTTCTATTGGGACCTGGTGGCGCTCGCGGGGTGGCCACTCCTGTTTCTTGCGCTGCGTTCGAGCGTCCTGGCGCTTTGGGTGTTCCCCTGGCTTGCCTTCGCGCTGTACGTGGCGGCCTTTCGTGGACGCGCGGCGAACTGGCTTTTTTCGAACCGCTGGATCACCGCGATCGGCGGAATGTGTTACTCGATTTACCTGCTTCACTATTCGGTGATTTCGGCTGTCGGACGTCTCACCAGGAGGATCAGTGAGGGCTTGCCCTACTGGGCCCACCTCTCGATTCAGCTCGTGCTCGTCGGCGCGGCCGTATTGACCGTGAGCAGTCTGTATTTTGTCTACCTGGAGAAGCCTTGCATGCGGCGTGACTGGCTTCAGCGCTCGTGGGCATCGGTGCGACGGCTGCTGCACATGAGCCCCTCGCCCCGCCCCGCCGGGCGGCAGTGAGTCGGGATGAGGCGGACCGTGGTCATCCCGATGCTCCAACTTCAATCGGATGCGCCGGGCGGCTCCGCGCGAATCGCGTGGGACGAGGCCCTTCAGCTTGCGCGACTGGGGCACGACGTTTGGGCGGTCGCACCCGACGTCGTGGGAGGGGCTCCCGAGCGGGAGGACCGAGACGGCGTCCACGTGCTGCGTTATGCGTTGCCGCGTCCCGCTGCCCTGGATCCACGACGGGTATTCGCCCATCAGAAGGCGACCGCGGCGCTGCTCCGCACCCATCTCGAGGGGCCGATCGACGTCGTGCACGGCCACGCTCCGCTGCAGTACGTGGGGGCCGTCTCTGCGGCCTCCACGCGGACGCGCCTCGTCTATACCGTGCATTCCCCGTCAGCCCTCGAAGCCCTCGCGTCGGTACCTGAGTCCAGAGGCTTCGCTCGACTTCGCGTTCGCGTGCAGGCCGCGATGCTCCGCCGGATCGAGCGCAATCTTTTGGGACGCACTCAGGTCATTCACGTGCTCTCCGCCTACACCGAGCAGCTGCTCGCGAAGGAACACGCCTTGCCGCCGGAACGCTTGACCCGGATTCCGGGTTGGGTGGACATCGAACGTTTCAGGCCGGTGAACGATCGGATCGGCTTGAGGAGCACTCTCGGATGGCCGAAAGGACGGGTGCTCTTCACGCTGCGTCGCCTCGTGCCGCGCATGGGAGTCGAGCGGCTGCTCCGCGCGTTCTTCGACGTCCGCAAGGCGGCCGGCGACGTCAGCCTCGTGATCGCGGGCGATGGGCCTCTCCGTGGGAGCCTGGAATCCCTCGCTTCCGATCTCGGTCTGGCGGGATCCGTTCGGTTCGAGGGCCGCGTCTCGGACGAGTCGCTGCCGCGGATGTACGCGTCCGCGGACGCGTTCGTTCTTCCCACCTCGGCACTCGAGTGTTTCGGACTCATCGCCCTGGAGGCGTTCGCGTCCGGACGGCCCGTGCTGGCGACACCGGTGGGTGCGATCCCGGAAGTCGTCGGTGCCATGGAGCCCCGGTGGCTTTCCGCTGATGAGGGCGTGCCGGCGCTGACCCGGCTTCTCTCCGATTGGCTCGCGGGTCGCCTGCCCGAACACGGGCCTGCCGACTTGCGCGCGTTTGTCGAGAGGGGCTATTCGCAGGGGCGACGCCTGACCGAGCTCATCACCGTCGCCCTCGACGGAACATCTTGAACGCGATCCGGCCGCGCATCCTCGTCCTGGTGCAGTACTACCTTCCCGGCGAAAAGGCCGGCGGGCCTGTGCAGAGCATCGCGGGGCTCGTGGAGACTCTCGGCGACGAGTTCGATTTCCGGATCGTGACTCTGGATCACGATCCGGGGGAAGGCGTTCCGTACGAAAGCGTGTCCCCGGACGTCTGGACTCGGCACGAGGGGGTGGCCGTCAGATACCTCTCACGCCGGGGGGCCGCGCCGCTCGAGCTGAGGCGTTTGCTTCAGGCGTCGGATTGCGACCTGTTGTACCTGAACAGTCTCTTCTCCCCTCGCTTTTCCATTCTTCCCGTCTTCTTCCGGCGGTTCGGGTTGATCCCGAAAGTGCCTCTCCTCCTCGCGCCGCGCGGTGAGCTTAGTGAGGGCGCGCTCGCGCTCCACTCCGGTCGCAAGACGAGTTACCTCCGGCTCGCAAAGGCTCTCGGTCTCCATCAGGACGCTTACTGGCTCGCGTCAACGGCTCTCGAGGCGGACGAGATCCGTGCGAGGTTCCCGCATGCACGCCGGATCGGTGTTGCCATGGACTTCGGGCGGGCAGCCCCGGATGGGCCATCGTCCCAGGCGGACCATGTCGAGAAGAAGCCCGGGCGGCTCTCCGTCGTTTTCATATCGCGGATCGACCGGATGAAGAACCTCGGCGGCGCTCTGAAAGCGCTCCGCGCGGTGACGGGCGAAGTGGAGTTCTCAATCTACGGGCCGAAGGAAGATGCCGCGTACTTCGCGGAGTGCGAACGCCTGATCGCCCGGCTGCCATCCAACGTTCAGGTTCGTTACATGGGTACCGTGCCTCACGACGATGTCCACGCGACGTTTGCGAGGCACGATCTCTTCCTATTTCCGACGCACGGAGAGAACTTTGGGCACGTCATTCTCGAAGCCTTGAGCGCGGGGTGTCCCGTCCTCACGAGCGACCGGACCCCCTGGCGCGGGCTGGAGAAGGCCTCGGCCGGCTGGGATCTGCCCCTCGACGACCTTGACGCGTTCTCGTCCGTCCTGAGACGCTGCGTGGACGCCGGACCGGACGAATGGAACCGCATGCGTGCCGGCGCCCGGTCCTTCGCCCGGCTGGGCGGCGCGCGAGACGCCGCGATCGAGCAGCACCGGCGGGTTCTCCGCGACGCGTCCGCGAGTCGGCTAGGCGAGCTGGTCAGCCGGTAGGCGCGATGCGATCTCCGATCGCACCTTCGCCATCAACCCTTCGAGATCGCCCGCGTAAGCGGCCACGTCGATAGGCGGGGCGAACGTCACGTGCACCGGTCCCGGGCGTACGATGATCGAGCGCGGCCGGATGACCTCGAAGGTTCCCGAAATCGCCACGGGAACCACGGGGACACCAGCTTCGAGCGCCAGGTGGAACGCTCCACGTTTGAATCGCGCAAGTCGTCCGTCGCGGCTGCGCGTCCCTTCGGGGA
>JAYUCM010000331.1:0-7755 GCA_043740355.1 Acidobacteriota bacterium
CCGCCTCGTAGTCGTTGGCGGCGATGAGACGGGCGAAACGCTTCGAGCCGGTGACGTTGGTCCGCTCGCCGATCACGATGAAGTTCGAGTCGGGGCGGACGGTCAGGGGCTCGAGTCCCGAAAGCTGCGTGAACGGCGTTCGCTCGACGGGGACGTGCGGGGCGAGCCCGGCGACGGAAAGTGCGATCGCCTCGATGAACGCCGGCGTGGTGCCGCAACAACCGCCCACGAGGTTGACCCAACCCTCGCGCGCGTAGCCCGCGAGCGTCGCCGCCATCTGCGACGGCGTCTCGTCGTACCCGCCGAACTCGTTGGGGAGGCCCGCATTCGGATAGCACGAGATCGGAAGCGGAGCGGTGCGCTGCAAATCTTCGAGAAACGGTCCCATCTGCTCGGCCCCGAGGGCGCAGTTCAACCCCGTCGCGATGAGCGGAACGTGGGAGATCGACAGCCACGCCGCCTCGAGCGTCTGCCCGGACAGCGTTCGACCGCTCGCATCGGTGATCGTCAACGAGGCGATGACGGGAACGCTAGCCCCCCGCTCGGCGAACAGCGTCTGGATCGCGAACAAGGCGGCCTTCAGGTTCAACGTGTCGAACGTCGTTTCCGGCAGGAGGAGATCGACCCCCCCGTCGAGCAGCCCGCGCGCCTGGTCTTTATAAGCCGCGACCAGCTCGTCGAACGTGATCGCGCGAAACGCCGGGTTCTCGACGTCCGGAGACAAAGACGCCGTGCGGTTGGTCGGCCCCAAGGCCCCCGCGACGAAGCGCGGCTTCCCGGGGTTCGCTCTCGTTGCGGCGCGCGCCGCACCCACGGCGATCTCCGCCGCGGCCTTGTTCATCTCGTATGCGGAACCCTCGAGGCCGTAGTCGGCGAGCGAGATCGCCTGCGCGTTGAACGTGTTGGTCTCGATGATGTCCGCCCCGGCGTCCAGATACTTGCGGTGGATCTCTTCGACGACCGAAGGCCGCGTGAGCGAGAGGAGGTCGTTGCACCCTTTGAGCTCGCGCGGATGGCCGGCGAACCGGGCGCCCCGGAACTCGTCCTCGTCGAGCTTGTAGGACTGAACCATCGTCCCCATCGCCCCGTCGAGGACGAGAATCCGCTCGCGGAGGAGGCGGTTCAGGGCTTGAAAGGCGTCCGTCATGGCGAAGGCGAGCTCCGGCGAAAGGGTATCAAACGGTCCACGGGGCGCGGGTTGTGCGGCCTCGGGCTATTTCGAGTCCGCCGGCTCGACTTGCAGCTCGAAGCCGAGCCGAATGTTCTTCGTCCCGGTCTTGGCGTCGATGAGGTTCGGCCTGACGCGGACCTTTCCGCGGGCCGCGTTCACGACCCAAGCCGTGTCGGGCATCAACGCCAGAGGGGGGAGCAGCGCCGCGACGTCGATCGCTCCCGTCAACGGCAAGTTCAGCATGACCTTGTCGAAGCGAAGGAACGACGCCCGCCGCGCGCCCCCGGCGTCCCCGATCTCGAGCGTCAGGCGAGGGGCGACGGGGATGTCGATACCCAGCTCCGGCACCATCAGGCGGAGCGACGTCAAAACGCCGCCGTTGGGGCCGGCGGTGGGATCGAAGCCGGTCACCTTCAGGTCTTCCATGCGGATCGTCAGGATGCGCCCGCCGGCGAGGTCGAGGTCGACGTGGTCGGGGGCCATCGAAGCGAGGAGTCCGTTCAACGATTCCGCGTCGAGCGTGACTTCGATCCGGGCGAAGACGGGGCCGCAGAGCATCGCGGCCAGCGGTAGGAGAATTGCGGTGCGGCGAGCATTCATCATGGACCTCCACGATCGGGCGACGCACGGATGGTACGCGCGCTTCGCACATCGCGCCGTTTGCGGGATTTTCAGCCGTGGTGCATTGTCCTCGGATGATGTCGACTCTTGCCGCCCTCGTCCTCGCCGCCTCCGCGGTCCTACCCTCGAATCCAGCGCCCGTGCCGAGCCCGGCGGAGGCGGGAGCGATCCTGGCGGAGGTCAAACGTCCCGGCGCGGCCGCCGTGCTCGTCAACGTCTGGGCGACGTGGTGCTCGCCCTGCAGGGACGAGTTTCCCGACCTGCTCCACGTCGCGCGCGACCTGGCGCCGAAGGGCCTGCGGCTCGTCCTCGTTTCCGTCGATTTCCCGGGGAGCGAAGCCGAAACGAGGAGCTTCCTCACGAGCCAAGGGGTCGATTTCCCGACGTTTGTGAGGACCGGGAAGGACGAGACGTTCGTGGACCAGCTGGAAAGCCAGTGGACCGGGGCCATCCCGGCGACGTTCGTGTACGACGGTGGCGGCAAGCTCGTCCGATTCTGGGAGGGGAAGGCCAGTTACCCCGTCATCAAGAAACGGGCGCTCGAAGCGCTCGACATCAGGGAGAAACCATGACCCGGAAGACCCTGCTCGCTGCCCTGCTGATCCTCTGCCCCGCGGCTTCGGCCGCGCTCGCGGGAGGCGCGCTTCCGATCGGCGCCTCGATCCCGATGGCCGACGTCAAGATGAAAAGCGTCGACGGCAACGAACGGACCCTCGCCGAAATCAAGAAGCCCGCGGGCACGCTCGTCGTCTTCACGTGCAACCACTGTCCGTTCGCCAAGATGTGGGAGACTCGCATCGTCGATCTTGGTAACACCTATGCAGCGAAAGGCGTCGGCGTGATCGCGGTCAACGCGAACGACCCGGAGGTCGCCGAGGAGGATGCGTTCGACGTCATGCAGCAGCGCGCGAAAGAGCGCGGCATGCAGTTCCCCTACGTCGTCGATGCGACGTCGAACGTCGCCCGTGCCTTCGGTGCGACGAAGACGCCCGAGGCCTTTCTGTTCGACAAGGACGGGAAGCTCGCCTACCACGGCACGATCGACGACAACGGGCAGGAGCCCTCGAAGGTCGAAAAGCCGTACCTGAAAGACGCGCTCGAGTCGGTCCTCGCCGGCCGCGACGTGCCGGTGAAGGAGACGAAATCGATCGGCTGCGGGATCAAGTTCCGCTCGTAACGTAGAGCCCTTCAAAGGGCTGAAACCGTCCCGTTTCAGTTGCTTGCAGCGCGGCGGCGCCTCTCGCTATAGTGCGCGAGCCCGCCATGAAACAGGACCAAAACAGTGTCTTCGTCTTCCCCCGGTGGGTGGACGACCTGAAGCCGGTTCTCGCCGCGTTGGGCTTGGGGCTTCCCGTTTTCTTCGCCGTGTTGGTCTGGTACGGAGGCTCGCCGGCGACGACCGACGTCGGTTACGCGCCGGTGCAGCCCGTCGCGTATTCTCATGCCCTCCACGCGGGCGAGATGGGGATCGACTGCCGGTACTGCCACACCACGGTCGAGATCGGTGCGCACGCGGCGATTCCTCCCACGCAGACGTGCATGAACTGCCACACGAACATCCGGGGAACCTCGCCGAAGCTGGTCACGGTGCGCGAGAGCAACGCGACCGGCATGCCCGTACGCTGGGTGCGCGTGCACGATCTGCCCGATTACGTCTACTTCAACCACGCGGCGCACGTCAGGCGCGGCGTGGGCTGTGTGACGTGTCACGACCGCGTCGACAAGATGGAGGTCGTGTACCAGGCGCAGAAGCTGTCGATGGGCTGGTGCTTGGACTGTCACCGCAATCCGGACGCGCGCCTGCGCCCGCCGGAATTCGTGACGCAGATGGACTGGCAGCCTCCTCCCGGTGTCGATCGCGCCGCGCTCGGTCACGAGATCCGCGAGCAGTACCATCTGAATCCCTCCGAGGATTGCAGCACGTGCCACCGCTAGAGACACGCGGAAACGGCCGCGCCCTGTGGCGCAGCCTCGACGACCGGGCTTCCGACCCGGCGTTTCGCGAGCTCGTCCGCCGGGAGTTCCCCGCCCACGCCGACGAGATGCTCGCCCCGTCCCGGCGGGACTTCCTGAGGCTGATGGGCGCCTCGGTCGCGCTGGCGGGGATGACCTCTTGCCGCCGCTGGCCGGCCCAGGAGATCGTCCCGTTCGCGCACCTCCCGGAGGGGTACGTGGAAGGATCGACGCGGCAGTACGCGACGTCGTTCGAGTTGGGCGGCGCCGCGGCCGGTCTGCTCGTCACGAGCTACGACGG
Organism: Acidobacteriota bacterium; assembly: GCA_043740355.1. GTDB lineage: Bacteria > Acidobacteriota > Polarisedimenticolia > Polarisedimenticolales > DASRJG01 > DASRJG01. The sequence continues at coordinate 4,047 of JAYUCM010000331.1, forward strand.
CCGCCCGATCAAGGTCGAAGGGAACCCCTCGCATCCTCAGAGCCTCGGCGCGACCGATCCCTACGCGCAGGCCACGGTCCTGCAGCTGTACGATCCCGACCGAAGCACCGAGCTCGTCGAACGGGCGAACGGCAAGGCGGCCGCCGCGCGCGACAAGGACGCGTTCGCCGCATGGGCCGGACCGCACTTCGCCGCCCTCAGGGCTTCTCGCGGTCAAGGGCTCCGCGTCCTGTCGGAGCCGAGCTCGTCGCCGACGCTTCGCGATCAGAAAGCGCGCTTCGCGGCGGCGTTCCCGAAGGCTCTCTGGGTCGAGTGGGATCCGCTCTCCCGCGACGCCGCGAGGGAAGGCGCCGCATTGGCCTTCGGCCGTCCGCTGCGGACGCACCTCGACGTCGAAAAGGCCGACGTGATCGCCGCGTTCGACGCCGACATCCTGAGCGATCACCCCACCGCGCTTGCGAACGCGCGCGCGTGGGCGCGCAGGCGTCGCGCGGGCGACGGCACGATGAACCGGTTGTACGCGATCGAGGCCACGTACTCGCTCACGGGCGGCAGTGCCGATCATCGCATCGCGGTGACGAGCGCTCTCGTCCCGGTCGTCCTCGGACGTCTCGCCGCGAAGCTGCTCGAAGGCGGTATGGCGCTCCCCGCCGGAGCCGAGGCTGCAAGGGACGCCATCGGGCGATTCGCCGTGCATCCCCATGATGATCCGCGCATCGCGGTCATCGCGGCGGACCTCGTGGCGGCGGCCGGCAAGGGGGCGATCGTCGTCGGGCCGCGTCAACCGGCGGCGGCTCACGCTCTGGCGCACGTCCTGAACGCCGCGCTCTTCAACGTGGGCGCGGCGGTGTGGTATTCGGAAGATCCGGACGGCGAGCGCCCATCGCACCGCGAAGCGATCGCCCATCTCGCGGCGCAGCTTCACGCCGGTGTCGTCGATACGCTGGTCGTCCTCGGCGGGAACCCGGCGTTCGACGTGCCGGCCGATCTCGATTTCTCCGAGCAGTTAAAGAAGGTCCCGACGACCGTTCGCCTCGGCCTCTACGACGACGAAACTTCGTCCGCCTGCCGGTGGCACGTGCCGCAGGCGCACTACCTCGAAGCGTGGGGCGATGCCCGCGGGTGGGACGGCACTGCGGGCGTCGTGCAGCCGCTGATCGAACCTCTCTACGGCGGCACGTCCGCGATCGAGCTCTGCGCGCTGATGATCGACGGCAAGTCCGCTTTGGGGTACGAGCTGGTCCGCAGCTCGTGGGGAGCGCTTCTCCCGGCGATCGACTTCGAAAACTCGTGGCGCCGCGTCGTGCACGACGGCGCCCTTGCGGATTCGCGTTACGCCGGCGTGACGCCTGCGGTCGGTTCCGGCTGGGGCGATGCGGTCCGCGAGCTCGCCGGCGCCGGACCACCCGAAGGCTCGTCGATGGAGCTGGTCTTCACGCGCGGCTCCGGCGTCCACGACGGCCGGTTCGCGAATCTCGGCTGGCTCGTCGAGCTCCCTGATCCGATCACCAAGCTCACCTGGGACAACGCCGCGCTGCTCAACCCGTCGGATGCCGAGGAGCTCGGCGTGACCGCCTCCGGAGACCTCGTGACGATCGCGGCGAACGGCAAGGAGCTCGCCATCCCCGCGTTCGTCGTGCCGGGCCAGGCGAAAGGATCGGTGGCCGTCGCCCTCGGTTGGGGGCGCACGATGGCCGGCCGCATCGGCACCGGGATCGGGGTCGACGCCAACGCGCTTCGAAGCAACGACGCTCCGTGGCGCTGTGCGGCCAAGGTCGTCCGAACTCCCGGCCACGCCGCGCTCGCGACGACCCAAGACCATCACATCGTCGACACGCTCGGGAAGCGGGAGTACGCGGTCCGCGCCGAAGAGCTGATCCGTACGGGTACGCTCGCCGAGTACAAGGCGAAGCCTACGTTCGCGAAGGAGATGGCCGAACTTCCCCCGGACGCCCCGCTCTGGAAGGCGCACGAGTACAACGGGCACAAGTGGGGCATGGCGATCGACCTCTCCGCGTGCACGGGTTGCCACGCGTGCACGATCGCCTGCCAGGCCGAAAACAACATCCCGGTGGTCGGTAAGGCCGAGGTGCGGCGCGGCCGCGAAATGCACTGGATCCGCGTCGATCGTTACTTCGAGGGCGAGCCCGAAGAGCCGGGCCTGGCGTTCCAGCCGATGGCTTGCCATCACTGCGAGAACGCACCCTGCGAGCAGGTCTGCCCGGTCGCCGCCACCGTGCACGACCACGAAGGGCTGAACGTGATGGTCTACAACCGCTGCGTCGGCACGCGGTATTGCTCCAACAACTGCCCGTACAAGGTGCGCCGGTTCAACTGGTTCAACAACCACAAGAACGAGTCCGCGGTCGCGGTCATGGTCTACAACCCCGACGTCACGGTGCGCGCGCGCGGCGTCATGGAAAAGTGCACCTACTGCATCCAGCGGATCGAGGCCGTGAAGATTCTCGCGAAGAACGAACGGCGCGAGATCGTGGACGGCGAGATCGTGCCCGCGTGCGCGCAGGTTTGCCCCACGGAGGCGATCGTCTTCGGCGACCTCAACGACGTCGGAGCAGCCGTGCGCAAGCTCCATGACGACCCGCGCGACTACGGCGTTCTCGAAGAGGTGAACACGAAGCCGCGGACCCGCTACCTCGCGCGCCTCAAGAATCCGTCGGAAGGATGGGCCTGATCGTGGGCGTCGCGACCCTCGGCCGCGTGTCGCGCGACAACACGTCGACGGACCCGACCGTTCGGGCGCCCCTCGTCCTTCCCGGAAACGACTACGCGAGCGTCACCGAGAAGGTCTGTCGAATCGTCGAAGCGCAACGGCCGCCGAAGGCGTGGTACGTGGCGTTCGGCATCTCGGCGTCGCTGACCGGCATCCTCGGCGCGATGGTCCTGTATCTGATCACGACGGGCGTCGGCGTATGGGGCCTGAACAAGCCGGTTTCCTGGGGCTTCGACATCACGAACTTCGTCTTCTGGGTCGGGATCGGACACGCAGGCACGCTGATCTCGGCGATCCTCTACCTGTTCCGCCAGAAGTGGCGCACCGGCATCAACCGCTTCGCCGAGGCGATGACGATCTTCGCGGTCATCTGCGCTTTGATGTTCCCGGGAATCCACGTCGGCCGGATCTGGCTCGAGTACTGGATCGCGCCGCTGCCGAACCAGATGAACATGTGGCCGAACTTCCGGTCGCCGCTGCTGTGGGACTTCTTCGCCGTGGGCACCTACTTCACGGTATCCCTGTGTTTCTGGTACATGGGCATGATCCCGGACATCGCGACGCTGAGAGACCGCGCCACAACGAAGGTCCGCCAGATCGCGTACGGCATCGCCGCCCTGGGATGGACCGGGTCGAACCGGCACTGGCACCGCTACGAGCGCGCGTACCTGCTGCTCGCCGCCTTGGCGACGCCGCTCGTTCTGTCCGTGCATTCGATCGTGAGCTTCGACTTCGCGACGTCGATGCTCCCCGGCTGGCACGCGACGATCTTCCCCCCGTACTTCGTCGCGGGAGCGATCTTCGGGGGGTTCGCGATGGTGCTCTTGCTCGCCGTGCCGTGCCGCCAGTGGTTCGGCTTGAAGGACGTGATCACGCCGCGCCACCTCGAGAACATGTGCAAGATCCTGCTCGCGACCGGCATGATGGTCGGCTACGCGTACGCGATCGAGTTCTTCATCTCGTGGTACAGCGGGAACC
>JAYUCM010000332.1:0-7739 GCA_043740355.1 Acidobacteriota bacterium
GCATCGCGATGGACGACGAAGGAGTCGACAAGGTGAAGCCGTACGTCGACGATCTGAAGATTCCCTATTTGATCCTGATCGGCAACGAGGACGTCGCGAGGGCGTTCGGCGGGATCGTCGGTTTCCCCTCGAAGTTCCTCGTCGATCGCGAGGGGCGCATCGTCGACAGCTGGGTGGGCGCGGTGCCGCGCGCGGTTCTCGAAAAGAAGATCCAGTCGATCCTCTAGCCGCCGGCAACCCGCCGCCACTTTCGATTTCGTTCTCGACGTGACCAAATGGGCGCTGGATCGTCTGAGCTTCCGTCCGTAGGTTGTCCGGGATGAGCCGCATCGTGGCAGCATTGTTCTCGGCGATCGTCTCGGTCGAGGTCGCCGTCGCGGCGGCGTCTCCGGCTCCGCCGCGGCCGATCGCGGTCTTTCTCGACGATGAATCTTCTGCGACGCGCGCCAAGGCCGAGGCCGGGATCCGTGCGCTCGGCGGGCGCGTGCTGCACGCGTTCGCCGACGTGCTCGTGGTCGCGCTTCCCGAAGGCAGCGAGCTTCAGGCCTTTCGCCTGGCGGGGGTTCGGGAAGTGGCCTTGAACGGCGTGACGGTCTCGCCGCGGCGTGCTCGGCCCGGCCCGTCGTACGGGGTCGCCGCGTGGAATGCGATTGCCACCGGATCGAGTCCGGCCGGTCGCGGCGGCGTCGATCCGGGTCCTCTCGCAAACGACGCGCTGACGCCGCCGCCGTTGTCGCTCGAGGCGGTGCGCGCGGCGAGCCGCGGCGGTGGCGCGACGCCGGTCGGCCCCCGCGGCGCCTACGTTCAAGGAGCGGTCGCCGCATCCGGCGCTCCCTTCGGCGCCACCGAGCTCAATACGAGCGAGTTCTTGGCGGGCGCGGTGAGCGTCAACATCATCCTCGTCGAAAGCGACGGATCGATCGATGCGTCGACTGAAAACTGGTCGCCGACCCGCGAGAACGAGGTCGTCGCAAGGATCGCGCTCGGCCTCGAGTGGATCAGAGCGCAGGAGCCGCAGTCCGCGCTCCGCTTCGTCTATCACGTCGTGCCGGGCCGCACCGATGCGCGCGCGCGCACCGGGTACGAGCCGATCCGCCGCTCGGCCGACCCCTCGGGCTCGACGGGGGAAGACCGCTGGGTCCGAGACGTGCTGTCGAAGATGGGGTACGCAAGCGGCGATCGATTCGCGCGCTCGCGTGCGCTCGCTTCGGACACACGCCGCGCCGACGGCACCGATTGGGCCGTCAACGTCTTTGTCGTGGATTCGCTCGCCGATGCCGACGGCACGTTCGCGGACGGCCGGTTCGCGTACTGCTGGATCGGCGGGCCGCACCTCGTGATGACCTACGACAACCAGGCCTGGGGCATCGGCCGCATGGACATGGTGCTGCGCCACGAGCTCCTGCACGCGTTCTACGCCTTCGACGAATACGGGGGCAGCGCCTGCACATGCGCCGAGCACCGGGGTTACCTGGACGGCGCGAACGCGAACTGCGAGACGTGCAACCCGCTCGCTTCCGCGTGTGTGATGATCTCGAACGGCGATGCGCTGTGCGCCGCGACGCGGCGGAATGTCGGATGGGCGGATCTCGACGGCGACGGCGTGATCGACGTGATCGGCCAGGATCCCGACACGTTCCTCGACGCGATGCCCGCGCAAGTTTGCGGCGCCCCCGTACTCGCGGGCTTGGCGACCGTGGTCGCCGCGACGAACCGCAACATGTTCGGCGGGACGCCTCACCCGAGCATCAGTGTGAACCGCCTCACCGGCCTCGAGTTCCGCGTGGACGGCATCCCGTTGGCTCAGGTTCCGATGGACGAGGGGGACTGGGGCGTGCCGCAGGAGCGGTTCCGCGCCACGCTCCCCGCACTCCATCCGGGCTCCCACCGCTTCGAGGTGCGCGCCCTCGACGATTTCGGAAACCGCGACCCGGACGCGGGAAGCGTCGACGTCGTCGTTCATGCGGGTCTCACGGCGCTCGGGGATTCCGTCCGGGCGACGCGCAGCGGCCCGGGCGGCTTCGCGATGACGTGGGGCGCTTGCGACGGCGCGACGCTCTATCGCGTCTTCCGCCGAGCGAGCCCAGGCGCCGCGGAGAGCATCGTGGCGGAAACGCCCTCGACGTCGTGGAGCGAGGCCGGCACGGCGACCGGGTACTTCCTGGTTCGCCCGGTTGACGCGTGCGGCGGCGAGCGGTCCGACTGAGTCCGAGGCCCGGTGACGACCGCCGGTAAGATGTCCCCATGAGCCGCGAATCCCGTCTCCTCGTCATTCTCCTTGTCATCGCTGCGGTCGGCGTATCGGGGCTGATGTTGGTCGCCGACCAGTATCGGAAGGCGCTCCTCGCGGACGCCGGGCCCGGCGGCGCCAAGGCCGCGCCGGAGCCTGCCGTCCGGCTCGTCGACGGTTTCCTCGCAGCGCGGCGCTCCGCCAAGGCCGTCGTCGCGCGGTACCCGGTCGAGATCAAGGAGCTGACCGCCGAGGCGACCCTCGCCTATCGCGCCGCGCGGCGGAACGCCTTCGCGGCGCACCGGATGTCCTACGAAGACTACGCCTCGGTGCGCGAGGCATGGCGCGCGTTTCGGGCCGGAAAGCCGATGAGCGACCCGGCGCTCCTCGCGGCGTTTGAGTCGAGGCGGAGCGCACTCGACGATGCGTCCTTGGGCCCGATCGAGGCCGTCGACGACGCGATCAAGTAGCCCGGCGGGCGTCGCCGCCTTCCTTGCGCGCCTCGAGCGTGTCCACGCGCCGTGCGACGTCCGCGATCTTCCGGCCGAGCATGATGAAGTAGGCCATGAGTCCGGCCCAGACGACCAGATACCCCCAGAACAGGAAAGCGTAGCTCTTCATGACGACCTCCACGCGGCGTCCTCGAGCGCGGCGAGACGGTCCTCGAGCGCGGCCAGCCGCATGCGCGCGACGACCAAGACCGCGTAGAGGAGCACGAACACCAGCATCGACACGGCAAGTGCGGAGCCCATCCCCGGAGCCAGCGGGTTGGTCTTCCCGGCACCGAACACGATGGGATGCTGGCCGCGCCACCAATCGACCGCCTTGTAGACGATCGGCACGTCCAGCGCGGCGACGACGCCGAGCACGGAAGCGACCCGCGCGCCCTGTTCGGGAGTGGACGCATAGGCCCGGGAGAGGAGGATTCCGGCGAGGAGGAGCCAGAGGATCAGCGTCGTCGTCAGCTTCGCTTCCCAGGTCCACCAGACTCCCCAAGCCGGCTTGGCCCAGATCGGTCCGGTGATCAGCACGAGCGTGCAGAAGAGGAGCCCAACTTCCGCCGACGCGATCGAGAGGTGGTCCCAGGCCACGCGCCGCGTCCACAGGTAGCCCGCGGCTCCCGCCAGCAGCACGAACACCGAGAGGAACGTCACGGCCGCGATCGGGACGTGAAAGTAGAAGATCTTCTGGACCGCTCCCATCACCTTCTCTTCGGGGGCGTAGAGGAAAACCAGAAACAAGGCGAAGGGCATCAGCGCCGCCGTCGTGGCGAGAAGTGCCCACAGGGGGAGGTCGTAGCGGCGCTCCATCATTCCTCCAGGATCGCGTCGAAGAGCAGGATCGCGACGAGGACGTAGAGTACGTCGAGTCCTGCGGTGAGAAGAAGCCACTTCCGGTCCGAAGCCAAGGGCGTTGCCGTGAGGGCCGACGCGGTGCAGTGAACCGCCGAGAGGAACAGGGGCGTCGCCGCCGGGAGGAGGAGCGTCGCGAGGAGCGCCTCACCGCGACCGAGCCTCGAGACGACCGCGCCGAACAACGTGCCGAGGCTCGCCAACCCGACGGTGTGGAGAAGGACGACCAGGCCGAGCGGCCCGGCCACGTCGACGATGTCGACGTCGAAAAAGAGAGCGGTCAAGGGCAGGAGGACCGCCTCGAGCATCACGAGGAACGCGCAATTGGCGATCCACTTCCCGACGAAGACCGCGCCGCGATCGATGGGCGCCGACGCGACGGCGATCAGCGCCTCCCGCGCGCGCTCGAGCCTGAAGGAACGCGTAAACCCGACGATCGCCGCAAACGCGAGCGTGATCCAGAGGAGCCCCGGAACGACCTTTTCGGGGCCTACGCGCCTGAGCGTGTCGAGATCGAAGGCGAAGCCGAAGATGACGAGCTCGACGAGGGCGAACAGCACGGAGGCGAGCAGCGTCTCTTTCGTGCGTCCCTCGATCCGCAGGTCCTTGCGCGCGACGATCCCCGCTGCGGCGAAAAACCCGGGGGACTTTGCGGGAGGAGCGTTCATGCGGGGCCCCGGACGAGCCGCCGGACCCGGTCCGCGTCGGCGCCGACGTGGCTGCCGCCGTCGATCACGCGTCCGCGACCAAGCGCCAGCCAGCGCGGACAGAGCGCGAGTCCCTCCTCGACGTCATGGGTCGCGATGACCCAGGTCGCCCCGCGGGACGCCGCATCGCGCAGCGTCGCCGTAAGTCGCGCCGAGGAGCGCGCGTCGAGGCCCGAGGAGGGCTCGTCGAGCAGCAGCAGCGACGGGCCGTGGAGCAGGGCGCGGGCGAGCGCCACGCGCTGCTGCATGCCGCGCGAGAACCCGGAAACCGGCTCGTCGGCGCGATCGGCCAACCCGACGTCGTCGAGAAGGGCCCTCGCCCGATCGAGAGGGTTAGCGAGGCCGTGGAGCTTCGCGAAGAACACGAGATTCTCGGTTGCCGAGAGATCGTCGTAGAGCAAGGTGTGGTGCATGAGAAGCCCGATGCGTCCCCGTGCCTGCGCCGGGGCGCGCCGCGGGTCGAGCCCTTCGATCGAAAGCGACCCCTGCGTCGGCTTCAATCCGCCCGATAACAGCCTGAGGAGCGTCGTCTTCCCGGCCCCGTTGACGCCAAAAAGCGCTAACGGCTCGCCGCGCCGCACGGTGAGGTCCACGCCGTCCAAAGCCGTCCTCGCGCCGAAGCGGCGCGTCAGGCCGCGTCCGACCACGAGAAGCTCGGCGTTCAAAGGCGTTCCTAGCGCCGCCCGGCCGCGAGATCGTCCAGGCTCTTCATCAGCGCAACCGCGCGCGTCTCGAGCTTCGCCCGGAGCATCGCGTAGTCGGCGTCGCCGATTTTTCCCGTCTGGTGATCGTCCTCGAGGTCTCGTAAGCCTGCGAGCGCCATCGCGTGGCGCGTGTTGAAATCGGCCTCGGTCGAAAGGGCGTTCGAGACGCGCTCCGCGTCCTGCGCGTCCGGGCGGAACAGCGGTGCGAGCACGACGACGGCGATGAACAGCGCCAACGCCGCGACGGCGACGGCGATCACCGGCTCTCCTCGAGGTCGTGGCGCAAGCGCGCGAGGTAGGCTTCGTCCGCGGCGGAGGCGGGCGGAACGGCCTCCGCCGGAAGCGCGGCCGAAGCGCGACGCCAGCGCCTGATCATGAAGGCGATCAAGACGGCGGCCCCGAGAAGGCCGATGGACGGGCCCGTCCAGGCCACCAAGTTGAATCCGGCCGCCGGAGGCGTGACGAGGACTTTCTGGCCGGACCTCGCCACGTACGCGGCGACGATCTCATCCCCGCTCTTCCCGGCGGCCGCGTCCTTGGCCAGCGCCACGCGCAGCTCCTCGGCGCGTCCACACGCACATTCCTTGATGGATTGAGGATGACAGCCGCAGTCGCAGAGGAGCGCCGTCGCCGCCTGCTCGTAGGCTTGTGAGGCAGCCCCCGCGGGGACGGCGCCCGCCCCGCTCATGCCGCTTCGCGATCGTCGATGGCCATCGACGCTTCGAGACGCTTCCTCTCGCGCGCGTCGGGGAACACGCACAGGCCCGCGCCGAAAACGAACACGAAGCCCCCGAACCAGAGGAAGTTGACCATCGGGTTGACGAAGATGCGGAAGTTCGCCTGGCCGGTGAACGGGTCGACGCCCAGCGGCGTGACGTAGAAATCCTCGCCGAAGCGCTGCGGTGCGGCCAGCGACAAGCTCTTGTGGATCGCCACCTCGGTCGACGGGGTCTTGACTTCGCGCCCCGCCTGCCCTTCGAGGCGTTCGATCAACGTGTACACCCCCTGGATCGCCGCGGTGTACGCGGCCGGATCGCCGGAGCGCAAGCCCTTCGTCCGGAGGAAGGCGTCCCGGAGCTCGGGGAAGAGCATGTTGGGGTGCCAACGCTGCTCGGCCTCGAGGCGGGCGACGAAGCGCCCGTCCTGCCAAACGGTCAACTCGGTGACCGCCGCCACGTAGTCGTCGATCGCTTCGAGGCGGTAGCCGTCATAGGTCATCGCGTAGCCGTCGATCTTGATCGTGCCCTTCGGGGCGATCATCTCGACGGTTTCCTTCCGGTAGGCGGACGAGGCGGCGACCCCGATGCACACGACGACGAAGCCGACGTGCACGACGTAGCCGCCCCATCGCCGCTTGTTGCGCCAGACGAGGCGGCCGAGCGCCACGAAGGGCGCTTCCCCGTACTGGTGGCGCCGCGCCCGGACCCCTCTGAAGAACTCGAGCACGACGGTCGCGAAGACGAACCCGGCCAGGGCGAAGCACAGCGGCGGGTAGAACGTCTTGAGCGAGTCGAAGACGCCGCCGAAATTCGCCGTGAAGAGCGAGCGGAAGATGCCGACCAGGGCGTCGATCGCGGCCCGTCCCTCGAGAACGACGAACAGGACGAGCGACCAGACCCCCACGAGCGCGGGTATCAAGAAGTTCCGCCGAAAGTTCTCGGCCGTGGCCTTGCGCCAGGCGATGAGCGGGCCGACGCCCACCAGGAAGAGCAGGGCCAGCGCCCACGGGATGTTGACGAGATTGAAGATCGGCGGCCCCATCGTCACCTTGCGTCCGGTGGCGGCCTCGGAGATCAGCGGAAAGGTCGTCAGGAGCAGGACGGTCGCCGCGATCCCGACGAGCATCATATTGTTGAACAGGAAGCTCGCCTCGCGCGAGAGGACCGACTCCATGCGCGCCTCCGACTTCAGGTCGTCCAAGCGCATGACCAGCAGGATGAGCGACCCGAAGAAGGTGATCCCGAGGAACCATGCGAACGCCGGGCCGATGTTCGAGGTCGCGAACGAGTGGACCGACGAGATGATGCCGCTCCTCGTCAGGAACGTGCCGAAGATCGCGAGGCAGAAGGTGAGAATGATCAAGGTCATGTTCCAGACCTTCATCATTCCCTTCTTTTCTTGGAGCATGACCGAATGGAGAAAGGCCGTTCCCATGAGCCACGGCATGAGCGACGCGTTCTCGACCGGATCCCACGCCCAGTAGCCGCCCCAGCCCAGCTCGATGTACGCCCAGTACGATCCCATCAGAATGCCGATGCCGAGGAAGAACCAGGAGAACAGGGTCCAACGGCGCGTCGTGCGGAACCAGATGTCTCCGGTGCGGCGCGTCACGAGCGCGGCGATGCCGAACGCGAAGGGAATCGTGAAGCCGACGTAGCCCAGGTAGAGCGTCGGCGGGTGGATCATCATCCAGTAGTTCTTGAGCTGCGGATTCAGACCCACGCCGTCGGCCCTCAGGGGGCCGGTCTCGAACGGGCTCGCGATGAAATTCGTGAGAACCAGGAAAAACGTCATCACGATCGCGAGCACGTGGACGATCCAGGGCATCAGCGCGCGGTTCTTGTTCCGGTTCGTCACGACCACGAGCGCCGACATGGAGGACAGGATGAAAGCCCAGAGGAGGAGGCTCCCGGCTTGGCCGCCCCACAGCGCGCCGATCTTGTACGGAAGCGGTTGATTGACGCTCGAGTAGTGATAGACCGAATCCAGCGAGAAGTCGTCGGTGACAAAGCCGTACTCGAGCGCG
>JAYUCM010000333.1:0-7733 GCA_043740355.1 Acidobacteriota bacterium
CCAGCTTCTCCGAAGACCTCGCCGAAGCGGTGCTTCGCGACATAAGCCTCGAGAATCCGTTCCAGTGTCCTCCGAACGCGGTCGTGACGGAGGGAAGGGCGCGGTTCGGAGACCAGCCAGCCTTCCTCGAGTTCGTGCCGCCGCTCGTCGTCGGGTAGCGACGCGAGATCGGACGCGGTGAGCCGGGAAGCCCGAGCCGGAGGTTCCATTCGAGAACGATACGGCTGGGGGCGGGTGGCGTCCAGATCTCGGCCCTCGCACCCGTTGCCGATGCGGAACGTGTCCGGATCCGCGCGCCACCGTGCGGAATCGAACGGTGCCGCGATGGCATTGCGCCGCGGATGCGCCGTTTGCCGTTCGTTGAGCCTGGCATCGCCCTTGCGCTTCCCGCTGCCGAGGGGGCAGCGTGGATACACCGCTCGATGATCGGACCGTCCTTCGTCGCCGCCTGAAGCGGGCGGCGATCGCGACGGTCTCCACGGGTCTCGCGCTCGCTGCGCTGGCGCTGCTCCCCGGATGGCTGCGGCCGTCGGTGGCGCGCTCTCGCTTACGCATCGGCCGCGTCGAGCTCGGTCGCGTCGAAGCGACTTTGGATGCGGCGGGCGTGGTCGTACCGGCCTCCGAGCGGTCGATCGTGTCCCCCTTCGAGAGCCGCGTCCTACGCGTGCTCAAGCGCGCCGGCGACAAGGTGCGCGCGGGCGATCCGATTGTCGAGCTGGACACCGGCTCCGCCCGCCTCGACCTCTCCCGCCTCGAGGACCGCGTCGCCGAGCAGGCCAACGAAAAATCCCGCCTGACCCTTACGCTCGACCGGGAGCTGCTCGATCTAGCGGCCAAGGCCGAGAGCCGGCGCCTCGACGCGGAGGTCCTCTCCCATCGTGCCGCCCAGCGCGAAAAGCTGAGAGCGGACGGCCTCGTTTCGGAGGAGGTGCTCGACGAGGCACGCGCCGAGGCGAAGAAGGCGGCCATCGAGGTGAGGCAGCTCGAGGACGCCGCCGGCGTCGCGCGGAAGGTCGCTGCCGCCCAGGTCGAAGGGGTCGCGCTGGCCGTCCGCACGCTCGGCAAGGAAGTCGTCGAGGCCAGGCGGCAGCTCGAGCTGGCAACCGCCCGCGCCGACATGGACGGCATCGTCCTGTGGGTCGCGAGCCAGGAGGGCGCGACCGTGCGACGGGGCGATCCGGTGGCGCGCGTCGCCCGTCCCGATGCGTTTCGGGTCGAAGGGACGATCTCGGACGTCCACGTGGCGCGCATCGCCTCCGGAATGCCCGTCCGGATCGTCGCCGCCGGGCGCGCATTGGACGGCACCGTCGCCGCGGTCCTTCCCGCGATCGAAGGCGGCGCGGCGAAATTCCTCGTCGACCTCGCGCAGCCCTCCGATCCGGAGCTGCGCCAGAACCTCCGCGTGGACGTTCACGTCGTGGTCGCCGCGAAGGGCGGCGTGCCTTCCGTCGAGCGCGGGCCGTTCGCCGCCGGCGGCGCGTCGCAGCCCGTGTTCGTCGTCGAAGGCGACCGTCTCGTCAGGCGGCAGGTGCGCTTCGGCCTCATGGGCTTCGACCGGCTCGAGATCGAGGACGGCGCGGCCTGCGGTGTGGAGATCGTGTTGTCGGATATGCAGGATTACGCGCACCTTCGAACGGTGCGCCTTCGCTAGGAGAACGTCATGATCCGCTTGGAAAGTGTGAGCAAGGTCTATCGGACGGACCGCATCGAAACGCTGGCGTTGGACGGCATCCATCTGGATCTTCCGGCCGGCTCGTTCGTGTCGATCATGGGGCCTTCGGGGTGCGGCAAGAGCACGCTCCTCAACTTGATGGGGCTCCTCGACGCGCCGACTTCGGGCCGCGTCGTCCTGGACGGCGCTCCCGTCGGCAGTTACAAGGATAGGGACGTGGCGCGGGTCCGGAACGAGAAGATCGGATTCATCTTCCAGTCGTTTCATCTCGTCGCCGACCTCACCGTCCAGGACAACGTGGAGCTTCCCCTGCTCTACCGGAAAATGGGCGCCAAGGATCGCAAGAAGCGCGCCTTGGCCGCGCTGGAGCAGGTGGGCCTGGCCTCCCGCGTCCACCACTTTCCCGGGCAGCTCTCCGGGGGCCAGCAGCAGCGCGTGGCGATCGCGCGCGCGATCGTGGGCGAGCCCCGCATCCTGCTCGCCGACGAGCCGACGGGGAATCTCGACAGCCAGATGGGGGACGAGGTCATGGCGATCCTCCACCGGATCAACCGCGACGCGAAAACGACGATCGCGATGGTGACCCACGACCCGCGCTTGGCGGAATCCACCGACCGGGTCGTCCGCATGTTCGACGGCCGCCAGGTCCAGTGAGCCGGCGATGAACATCAGCACATTCAAGGTCGCCCTTCGCGGGCTCGTGCGCCGGAAGTTCTTCACCTTCATCTCGCTGTTTTGCATCGCGTTCACCTTGCTCATGATCCTGGTCGTCAGCTCGTTGGTGGACCACTCCGTCGGGCCGCATCCCCCCGAAACACGCGTGAATCGGAGTCTGTACGTGACTGCGCTGCGCATGAGCGGACCGAGCTGGACGAACACGTCGGGCGCCGGGTACGGGTTCCTCGACGCCGAGCTGCGCGACCTTCCGGGGGCGGAGAGCGTGTCGTTCTACACGATGCCTTCGCAGGCGGTGAGCTACGTGGAGGGACGCAAGGTGAAGTCGTACCTGAAGCGTACCGACGCCGCGTTCTGGACGATCCTCGATCTCGATTTCATCGAAGGCGGCCCGCTGACGGCCGAGGACGACCGCAACGCGAACTTCGTCGCGGTCATCAACGAATCCACGCGCGACCGGTTTTTCGCTGGAGACAAGGCGCTCGGAAAGACCCTCGAGGTGGCCGGGCAGCGCTTTCGCGTCGCCGGCGTCGTGAGGGACGTGCCGAGCACCAGGTGGCACATCTTCGCCGACGTGTGGGTTCCGATCGCGACGATGAAGGGCGATGCGTGGCGCCACGACGTGCTCGGGGGGTTCGGCGCGATCGTCCTCGCCAAGGACCGCCGGGATTTTCCCGCATTGCAGGCGGAGTTTCAGAGCCGCCTGCGCCGCCATCCGATTCCGGACCCGGCGCATTTCAATCGCCTGGACGGCTCGCTCGACACGCTGTTCGGGAGCGTCGCGCGCGCCATCTTCGACATTCCCGCGGACGACGCGTCGGCTCACGCCTTGAGCGCGTCCGCGAAGATGCGCATCGGGATGATCGTGATCGCCGTCTTGTTCATGGCGCTGCCGGCGATCAACCTCGTGAACATCAACTTGAGCCGCATTCTCGACCGATCGTCGGAGATCGGCGTGAGGAAGGCGTTCGGGGCGACCTCTCGAACGCTCGTCGCGCAATTCGTCGCGGAGAACGTCGTTCTGACGCTCATCGGCGGCGTGCTCGCGCTCGCCGCTTCCGTCCTCGTCCTCGCCGCGATCAACGCCAGCGGCGTCATCCCCTACGCGCGCTTGAGCGTCAATCCACGCGTCCTGTTCTGGGGCCTTTCGGCTGCGCTCTTCTTCGGGGTTTTCTCCGGCGTCTACCCGGCGTGGCGGATGTCCCGCCTCCACCCGGCCGACGCCCTGCGGGGGCACGCGTCATGATCCGCCACTTCCTCAAGCTCGCCTGGCGGCGGAAGCGCGGGAACGCGCTGCTCATCGTCGAGGTGTTCGCGTCGTTCCTCGTGGTGTTCGCCGTGGCGACGGCGGCGCTTCAGCTCGCCCGGTCCTATCGCGCTCCGCTCGGGTTCGACTACAAGAACGTCTGGTCGATCGAGGTCGATCGCCAGAAGGCCAGCGACGACACCTGGACCCCCGACGAGACGGCCGGGTTCGCGCGCTTGCTGCGCGAGGGCGCCCGCATCGAGGGCGTGGCGTCGATCGCCGGCGCTCTGAACGCTCCCTACGATTTCAGCACCTCGATCGGAGGGATGTCCTTCGGCGGAAGGACCATCAACGCGGAGTTCACCGAGGTCACGGACGGCTTCAGGGACGTGCTCCACTTGGACGTCGTCCGCGGGCGATGGTTCGAAGCGGGAGACGACGTGCTGGCCTTCCGCCCCATCGTCGTCAACGCGGCGTTCGCCCGGGAGGCGTTCCCCGGGGAAGACCCGATCGGAAAGGCACTCCCGCGGGATCCGACCGAAGCCGAGTCGCGCATCGTCGGCATGGTTTCCGCCTACCGCAAGGGAGGAGAGCTTTCGCTCCCCGGCCCGTACGTCATCCGACGCATTCCCGTGGGGCGAAGCGACGTCCGGCCCCCGCAGACGCTCGTCGTGAGGGCGCTGCCGGGCGTGGACGCGGGCTTCGAGGAAAGGCTCGTGCGCGCCTTGCAGACGATCACCCCGGACTGGAGCCTCGAAGCGCGCTCGCTCGAGTCGAGCCGCCAGACGTCGTTTCGAGTCCGTCTCGTTCCCCTGATCGTTGCGGGGCTCGTGGCCTCGTTCCTCCTGGCGATGGTGGCTCTCGGGTTGATCGGCGTGCTGTGGCAGAATGTCACGCGGCGCGCGCGCGAGTTCGGCCTGCGCCGTGCGGCGGGCGCCTCGCAACGCGACATCCAGCGCCAGGTGCTCATGGAGATCACGCTGACGGCAGCCTTGGGACTGGTCGTGGGGCTCGTCTTGGTCGCCCAGATTCCCTTGATCGCGTTCGCGAGCTTCCTCTCCAAGGGCGTCCTCGCGGCAGGGGCCGCCACGGCGGCGGCGGTCGTCGTCTTCATCGCGCTTCTCGCGGGAGCATACCCGAGCTGGCTCGCGACCCGGGTCCAACCCGCGGATGCCCTGAGAGACGAGTGAGCGGATGATCCTGATCGTCGACGACGACCCGTCGGTCACGGCGTCCCTGGCGCTGCTGCTGAAGCAGAACGGGCACGCCACGAAGGCCGCCTCGTCGCCCGAGAAGGCCCTGGCGGCGCTCTCCGGGGAGACGTTTTCGCTGGTCTTGCAGGACATGAACTTCTCGCGCGCCACCGACGGCGACGAGGGGCTCGCCCTCCTCGATCGCATCCGGGAGCGGCACCCACGCCTCCCCGTCATCCTCATCACCGCGTGGGGCTCGATCCCGCTCGCGGTGGCCGGGATGCGAGCGGGGGCCGCCGATTTCATCACGAAGCCCTGGTCCAACGCGCAGGTCATGCAGGCGGTGAAAACGGCGCTGGCCTTGGCTGCTTCCGCCGATGACCCGCCGGAAGGCGGCGCGACGCGGGCCGAGTTCGATGTCTCCCACCAATTCCCCGGGATCGTGGGCGGGGACCCGAAGCTCCTCCGCGTGCTGACGTTGATCGCGCGCGTCGCGCCGACCGACGCGTCGATCCTGATCACCGGCGAGAGCGGGACGGGGAAGGAGCTGATCGCCGAGGCCGTGCATGCGCACAGCCCCCGGCGCCACGGCCCGTTCGTCAAGGTGAACCTGGGTGGCATCTCGTCCACCCTGTTCGAAAGCGAGATGTTCGGGCACGTGCGCGGGGCGTTCACCGACGCGCGCTCCGATCGCCGCGGCCGCTTCGAGATGGCCGACGGCGGTACGATCGTTCTCGACGAAATCGGCGAGCTCGATCTCGCCGCGCAGGTCAAGCTCCTGCGCGTCCTGCAAGACCGGTCTTATGAGGTTTTGGGCTCGAGCGCGACGCGCTCTGCCGACGTGCGCGTCGTCTCCAGCACGAACCGCGACCTCGTCGACATGGTGGCCAAGGGCTCGTTCCGCGAGGATCTCTTCTACCGCCTGAACCTGATCGCGGTGCGCCTGCCGTCGCTCCGCGAGCGCCCGGACGACGTGCCCCTGTTGGCGCAGCATTTCCTCGAGGGGGCGGCGCGACGGTTCGCACGCGCGCGCCCCGCGCTCACCCCGCGCGCCGTCGATTGGCTCAGCTCGCGCCCCTGGCCGGGAAACGTGCGCGAGCTGAGGCAGGCCGTCGAGCGCGCGGTGCTCGTGGTGGACGGCGGACGGCTCGACGTCCCGCACTTCGCGGCGCTGGCAACGCTCGAGGCGTCGGGGAATCGCGAGCCGGAGCTGCCCGGACCCGGCACCATGACCCTCGATGCGATCGAGAAGGCGATGATCGAGCGGTGCCTGGTCCACGCGGCCGGGAACCTGACCCGTGCGGCGGAGGCGTTGGGCATCAGCCGCACCGCGCTGTATCGCCGCCTGCAAAAGCACGGGATCGAGGCCCGGGGCGCGTGACGCTGCGCACGAAGCTCATCGTCTATCTGATCGCCGCGCACGTCCTCTTCGCGGCCATCGCCTTGGCGACGCTCGCCTCACGCCCGGCCGCCTTGATCGGCGCCGAAGCGGTCCTGGCCCTGTCTGTTGTGGCCGGAGTGACCCTCGTGCGCGCCTGGATCGTCCCGATGCGGCTCGTGCGCAGCGGGATGCACCTCATGCAGGACGGCGATTTCACCGCTCACTTCCGCCCGACCGGGCACGCCGAGATCGACGCCATGATCGCCGTGTACAACCGTATGATCGACACGCTGAGGGACGAACGCGCCCGCGGGCGCGAGCAGGAAGGATTCGTTCAGAAGCTCATCGCAGCGTCGCCCAGCGGAATCCTGACGCTCGACCACGACGGACGCGTCAGCCTCATCAACGGCGCCGCCGACCGATTCCTCGAAGCGCCTGCGGGGTACGTCCTCGGCCGGCCGCTTCACGCCGTCGAGCTTCCGCTGGCGCGCGCGCTGGCCGGTCTCCCATCCGGCGGGTCGGACGTCGTCACGCTTCACGGACGCCGCCGTTTCAAGTGCGTCCGTGCGTCGTTTTACGACCGCGGTCACGCGCGCACGTTCTTCCTGGTCCAGGAGCTAACCGCCGAGCTGCACGCGACCGAAAAGGCCGCCTACGAGAAGCTCGTCCGGATGACGACGCACGAGGTCAACAACTCCGTCGCGGCGGTGCGCTCCCTCCTGGAGTCGATGGGCACGTACGCGCCGCAGCTTTCGGCCGACGACCGCGCGGACTTCCGGAAAGGCATCGACGTCGCCGTCACACGCCTGGATCACCTGAACGCCTTCATGCGCGGGTTCGCGGACGTCGTGAGACTTCCCGCTCCCGCGCTGCGCCCGTGCGTCCTCAAGGATCTGGTGGACGACATCCTCGTCCTGATGGGCCCGCAGCTTCTGGCGCGGCGGATCGACGTGCGCTGGGTCGAGGTCGCGGACGCCGGTCCCTCGCTCCTCGACAGGAACCAGATCGAGCAAGTCCTGTTGAACGTCGTGAAGAACGCGATGGAGGCGATCGGCGCGGACGGGCGCATCGCGTTGGCGCTGCGCTCCGAGCAGGGACACCTTTTACTCGAGATCTCGGACTCCGGCCCCGGCCTCCCGGACGCGATACGGGGTCACCTCTTCACGCCGTTTTTCAGCACCAAGAAAGACGGCCGGGGCCTGGGTCTCACGGTCGTGCGCGAGATCCTGGCTCAGCACCGGTTCGAGTTCGATCTCGACAACCTCGAAGAGGGCGGCGCACGATTCCGGCTGCGGTGCTGAGCGGCGCTTCGCCCCCTCTCACCGGAAACCGGCGCGCACCTCGGGCCGGCGCCAGAACCGCAGGAACCAGAGCACCCCCGCGATCTGCGCCACGAGGAGCACCGCGGAAGCGACGAGCATCCCTGAGCCTGTCGTCGCGTTTCCCCCCGTCACGGCGAAAAACGGCGCCAGCGTCGGCTTCGCCAAGATCGCGAGAACCGCAATCGAGCTCCAGCACGAGATCATGAGGGCGGTATGGGCCCATCGCGCGCGGCGGGACACGCCG
>JAYUCM010000334.1:0-3184 GCA_043740355.1 Acidobacteriota bacterium
TGGAAGGTCTGGGGGGACGGCAAGGCGGAGCTTTCCGGCTACGCGGTCACGACGAGCCGCTACGGCGCGCCGCGCGACGCACGCATCGTGTTGATCTACGTCACCGAGCCGATGGACCGGCGCAACTGGATCAAGGACGACGCCGGCGACGTCCCCAGCGAAGATCGCGTGAACGTGATGAAGCTGAACCACGTGCTCAAGTTCCAGACGGGGATCTACCCCTACTCGGTCATGACGAGCGTGTTCGCGCCCGTGGACGGGCTATCGGCGGAGCGGTTTGCACCCGCGAAGATCGCGATGAGCGCTCAGGAGTGGTGCGGCCACGTCTACCAGAAGATCATCGCGAGGCCCGATGCGTTCGAGAGCGAGCTGCGCTCGTATTTCCACGCCGAAGGGGACCGCGATACGACGGTGAAGATCTCCCCGGGAACGCTGTACGAGGATGCGCTCCTGATCCAGCTCCGCGAGCTGGACGGTCCGTTCGCCGGGGGAAAGAATTGGGCAGGATCGATCGTGCCATCGTTGTGGTCGCAGCGGAAGCGCCATGCCGCGCTCGAGCCGCTGCCCGCGACGATCCGGCGCGAGAACGCGACCCGGGACGGTCAGCCCGTGACGCGGTTCACGCTGGCCTACGGCTCCGTCTCGACCACCTACGACGTCGAAAAGGCCGCCGCCCGGCGGGTGCTCTCCTTCAGGTCCAACGACGGCGACGAGGCGAGACTCCTCAAGACCACGCGCCTTCCGTATTGGCAGCTCCACGCCCCTGGCGACGAGAAATACCTCCAACAGCTCGGTTTTTGAGGATGGGATACCTGACCCCATTAGAACCCCAGCTCGCGCATCAGGAACGCGAGCACGTCCGTGTACTCGTCGATCTGATTCGATAGAGGGGTGCCCCGGCCGTGACCCGCGGCGGGGTTGGTGCGCAACAGGATGGGGCACGGTGCCGACGTCGCGGCCTGCAAGCGCGCAATCATCTTCCGGCTCTGCCAGGAGTCCACGCGCGGATCGTTCTCGCCCGTAGCCATGAAAATCGACGGGTACGCCGTCCCGTCCTTGACCCGGTGGTACGGCGAGTACGCGTGCAGCACGTGGAACATCGCGGGATCGAGGACCGTGCCGAACTCCGGCACGTTGTACGCCCCGTTCGGAGTGCGCTCGACACGCACCATGTCGTACAGACCGACCAACGCGACCACCGCGCGCGCCAGATCGGGATGCTGCGTGATCATCGCGCCCATCAAGAGGCCGCCGTTGCTCCCGCCCATCAGCGCCAGCTTCTCACGCGTCGCGTAACCCAGCTCGCTCATCCGCCGCGCGCAGGCCGCGAAGTCGTCGAAGACGTTTTGCTTGAGCTCGAGACAGCCTTCGCGATGCCACCTCTCGCCGAACTCGCCGCCGCCGCGGACGTGGGCGACCGCGAAGACCCCGCCGCGGTCGATCCAGGCGCGCAGCCGCCCCCGGAATCCGGGCGTCTGGCAAACGCCGTAGCCGCCATACCCGTAGAGCAGGGTCGGATGGGTTCCGTCGAGCGCGATGCCGCTGAGGCGCAGGACCGTGATCGGCACGCGCGTGCCGTCGGGGGACACGGCCTCCTCGCGGACGACCTCGCAATCGGCGTAATCGGCGGGTGAGGATTCGGCAAGCGCCGTGCGCACGGCCGGACCTCCCCCGTGGGGCCTGCGATACCACGCCGGAGGCACGGTGAAGCTCTGGACTTGAAACAGGACGTCGCCGCCGGGGAGCACGACGAGATCGTCGACGGCGGACAGCGGCGGTTGGGGGAACTCGCCTTCCGCGCGGCCGTCGAGGCCGAACGCCCGCACCGCGTTCGGTCCGCCCTTCTGATAGAGGACGTAGATGCGATCGTCTCCGGTCCACAGCCCCGTGCCGTACGCGAACGACGTCTCGACCGCGTCGGCGGCTTCCGGCACGATCGGCACGGCCCCCGCTATGCCTCGCCCCGCGGCCTCGGGCGCCAGCCGGAGCACGCGGCCTCGTGGCGCGCCTTGGAGCGAAACGAAGTAGATCGAGCCTTCGGTTCCGAGGCGCGCCGCGACGCACCGATCCTCGTAGCGCGTCAGGGCCTGCCAAGCGCCGCGCGAATCGCGCAGCCAGTGCGTGAATTCCCCGCCGTCCCCCCGCTGCACCGAGGCGAGGGTGGAGCGCCCGTCGCGGCTCGACTCGAGGCGGATCTCGGCGATGCGCGGGAACTCCCGCCCGATCTCGTAGCGATCGAGCGCCGGGTCGGACCCGAGCCGATGCCAGTGCACGTGAACGTCGAAGCCGAGCTCTTCCGCGGGGCGCTCGCCGGGACTCGGGTAGCGGGTGTAGAAGAACCCCACGCCGTCGGTGCTCCAGGCGAGCGAGCCTCCAGCGGTGCCGCCGTTGACCCGCGGGACGACGTCTTTAAGCTCGCGCCCGTCGGCCGTGTCGAACACGTGCACGTCGCCGCTCTCGGTGCCCGCGAACGAGAGGGACACCGCGAGCTTCGAGCCGTCGAACGACGGTACGTACCAGTCGATCGAGGTCTTCCCCGAAGGGTCGAGCAGGTTCGGGTCGACGACGACGCGTTCGCTGCCGAGATCATCGGCGTCCGCAAGCACGACGAGCAGCATCTGCTCGAGCGGAGGTTGTTTCTTGATCGCGAACAGCCGGCCGCCCGCCGCATGAAGAGCGCCGTAGACCACCGAACCGGAGACCGTCAGCTCCAAGACCCGGCTCCGCAGCGCATCGCGTCCCGGCCACGCGTCGAGGATCTTGCGCGTGTGGTTGTTTTGCGCGGCGATCCACGCGCCGACCTCGGGGTCGGCACTGTTTTCGAGCCAGCGGTAAGCGTCCTCGACGTCGACGCCGTGATAGGTGTCGACGACGGGCCGGACCGGAGTCGACGGCGGGGCCGCCAGCTCGCGGCCGCTTGGGGTCTGTCGCAAAGTCTCTCTCCCGAATTGCACGAATCGAGTAGACCGCGAAGTCTACCGCATCCGAAGCGACCGGCGACCGAGGGCGAGAACTGCGGCGGTCAAGCGGGGGTGTGCGTCGAATAGCCGAGCGTACTCGCTCTCGCGACGCCGTCCCTTCGCGCGCACGACCCGCACGAGCGCCCGACGATCGGCGGCGCTCCACCGATCGAGGCCTGGAAGGGCGTCGAGCAGCGGTGCCCATCGCCGCCACCAGAGGCGCT
>JAYUCM010000335.1:0-19423 GCA_043740355.1 Acidobacteriota bacterium
GCGATATCGCCCGATTGCTCGTCGATGGCCGAAAGCACCGAGCAGCTCGCCGCGTCGAGACCGTAGGCGGAGTTCGTGTAACCGATCGACTCGATCGTGCGACGCGCGATCCGCTGGATGTCGACGTAGCCACCGGTTGTGATCTCCCCGGCAACGATGCAAAGGCCCGTCGTGAGGAGCGTTTCGCAAGCCACCCGCCCCCGCGGATCGATGGCGAGGATCGCGTCGAGGACCGCGTCCGAAACCTGGTCGGCGACCTTGTCCGGGTGGCCCTCGGTCACCGATTCGGACGTGAACAGATGCCTGCTGTTTGACGACATGAAGGCTCCTCAGGAACAGAAAGGCGGAATCGTAGCAGTCCCGACGCGTCTCCCCCAGCGACGGCGCTCGCCGGGACGGTGGCTCCTAGCGGAGCGCACGCGCGCGGTACCTTACGCGCCCCGGCCCGACCACGCCCTCGAGAGCGGCCAAAAGCTGACGCGACGGGCTGACGGAGAGCGTAGGCTCGACGCGGGCCACGACCCGGAAATCCCCCGCGCGCACGATTTCGAGATACATGGACACCTCGCCGCGGTGGGCTTCGACGGCCCGTCGCAAGCGCGCGACGAGATCGTCGTCGACGTCGGCGGCGTCGAGCCGGACCTGCACCGCCTCGGCTTTCTTTTCGCGCAGATTGTCGAGAGCTACGATCTCGTCCGCCGTCAGCCGCACGCGGCCCTCGTCCGAAGCGACCCGCCCCGTGATCAGCACCGCGCGGTCGTTCTCGAGGAGGGCTTGGAATTGCTCGAACGCTTTCGGGAAGGCAAGGACCTCGATCTGGCCTTCGAGGTCCTCGAGCTGAAACGACCCCCACCACGCGCCCTTCTTCGACTTCCGCTTACGGAAGTCGGTGACGATCCCGCCGACCGACACTTCCGTCCCCGAGGGCAACTCCCGAAATGCGACGGTCCGGTGCGAAGCGAAGTCGTCGAGCAACCCGCTCAGGCTCTCCAAGGGGTGACCACTCACGTAGAACCCGAGCGTGGCCTTCTCGTGAGCGAGCCGCGTGCGCTCGTCCCAATCGGGAAGATCGGGAAGCATGGCCGAAGGTGCATCGGAGGCATCACGCAGCGCGGCCGCACCGCCGAACAGATTCCCCTGTCCCGATTCGCGATCGGTCCTGCGTTTCTGTCCCCACTCGAGCGCGGCGTCCACCGCCGCGTGAAGCTGGCTGCGCTTCGCACCGAACGCGTCGAGCGCGCCGGAGCACGCGAGCGCCTCGAAAACGCGCTTGTTCGCGAGCCGTAGATCGATCTCCCCGGCGAGCTCGAAAATCGAGCGAAACGGGCGCGCAAGACGGCGGCGCGCGTCGAGGAGCGACTCGATCGCGCCCTCGCCGACGTTCTTGATCGCCGAGAGGCCGAACCGCACGTGGTCCTCGAATACGGTGAAATCGAGGCTCGACGTGTTGACGTCCGGCGGGAGCACGGGGATCCCCATCTCCTTGCACTCGTTGACGTACTGCACGAGCTTGTCGGTGTTTCCCTTTTCCGTCGTCAAGAGCGCGGCCATGAAATGAACCGGGTAATGGGTCTTGAGCCATGCCGTGCGGTAGGCGACGAGCGCGTACGCGGCACTGTGCGACTTGTTGAATCCGTACCCGGCGAAATACTCCATCTGGTCGAAGACCCTCCCCGCGTCCCCCGCGCTCACGCCCTGCCCCGTGGCGCGCTCGATGAACTTTTCCCGCTCGGCCGCCATGACCTCCTTCTTCTTCTTTCCCATGGCGCGCCTCAGGATGTCGGCCTCGCCGAGCGAGTAACCGGCCATCGCGGAGGCGATCTGCATGACCTGCTCCTGGTAGACGATGACCCCATAGGTCTCCTCGAGAATCGCCTCGAGGAGCGGGTGCGGATACTCGACCCTCACCTTGCCATGGCGGCGCTTGATGAAGTCGTCGATGAGCCCGCCGCCGATCGGGCCCGGCCGGTAGAGGGCGTTGATCGCGACGAGATCCTCGAAGCGGTCGGGCTTCAGACGCCGGAGGATGTTCCTCATCCCCTCCGATTCGAACTGAAACACCCCGGCGGTCCGCGCCTTGCAGAAGAGGTCGTAGACCGACGGGTCGTCCAGAAGCAGCGCTTCGAGGTCGGGCCGGACGCCGGTGGCGGAGGCGATCGACGCCAGGGCGTCGTCGATCAGCGTCAACGTCTTGAGACCGAGAAAGTCCATCTTGAGCAGGCCGATCTCTTCGATGTCGGACATCGCGAACTGCGTCGTGATCGCGTCGTCGGTTCCCCGGTAGAGGGGCGCGAACTCGACGATCGGCTTCGGCGCGATCACGACGCCCGCGGCGTGGGTCGATGCGTGGCGCACGAGGCCTTCTAAGCGCTGGCCGACGTCGATCAGCTCCTTGACCCGCGCATCGGACTGGTAGGCCTGCTTGAGCGCGGCAACCTCCGCGAGGGCCTTGGCGATCGTTACGTCCTGGCCGGGTTGCTGCGGGATCAGCTTCGCGATCTTGTCGACTTCCGCGTAGGGGATGTCCAGACCGCGCCCGGCGTCCCTGAGGACGGCGCGCGCCGCCATCGTCCCGAACGTGATGATCTGCGCCACGTTCGGGCGGCCGTACTTCCCGGTGACGTAGTCGATCACCCGCTCGCGGTTGCGGAAACAAAAATCGATGTCGATGTCCGGCATCGAGATCCGCTCGGGATTCAAGAAGCGCTCGAAGAGCAGGTCGAACTGCATCGGGTCGATGTCGGTGATCCGCATGCAGTAGGCGACGAGAGATCCCGCCGCCGACCCGCGCCCGGGTCCGACGGGAATCCCCTGTTCGCGCGAGAACCGGATGAAGTCCCACACGATCAGGAAGTACCCCGCGAACCCCATCTCGCGGACCACGTTGATCTCGCGCGCGAGGCGCTCGCGGTAGCTCTCGATCGGGTGCCTCAGCCGGCCCGCGTCGATCTCGGAGCGCCACCGGGGCAGGCGGCTCTCGAACCCGTCGCGGACGATCTTCTCGAAATACGCCGGGAGGTCGAACCCTTCCGGCACCGGGAAGTTCGGCAAGCTGGCGGGTTGCTTGTCGAAGGTGAAGGCGCAGCGCTCGGCGACGGCCGCGGTGTTGGCGACCGCTTCGGGGGCCCAGCCGAACAGCTGTGCCATCTCGGAGCGCGACTTCAGGTAGTGCTGGGGCGAATAGCGGAGGCGGTCGTGCGAGTGAACCGTCTTGCCGGTCTGGATGCACACCAGGACGTCGTGCGCGAAATGATCCGACGGCAAGAGGTAGTGGCAGTCGTTCGTCGCCACGACGCCGATGCCGAGCTCCTTCGCGATCCGGACAGAGCCCTCGTTGACCTTCGCTTGCTCGTCGATGCCGTGATCTTGCAATTCGAGCCAGTAGCGGTCGCGGCCGAACAGCTCATGGAACTCCGCGGCGACCCTCCGCGCATCGTCGTACCGATCCGAGCGCAGGAGGGTCGGGACCTCGCCCGCGAGGCAGGCCGAGAGGCACACGAGCCCGTCGCTGTGCTGCCGCAGAAGCTCCTTGTCGATGCGCGGCCGGTAGTAGAAGCCCTCGAGAAAGCCCGCGGTCGCCAGCTTGATGAGATTCTTGTATCCCGCGTAGCTTTCCGCCAAGAGGATCAGGTGATGGTAGGGCCTTTGGCGAGTCCCGCCCGCTTGGGTCGTCCCCTTGTCGTGCCGCGAGCCCGGAGCCACGTACGCCTCGATCCCGATGATCGGCCGGATCGACGCCTTGCGGGCCTCGCGGGCGAATTCGAGAACACCGAAGAGGTTTCCGTGGTCGGTGATCGCGATCGACGACTGCCCGTCGGCCGCGGCGTGGGCGATCATCTCGTCGAGGCGTTGAGCGCCGTCCAGCAGCGAATACGTCGTGTGGTTGTGGAGGTGGGCGAACTCCGGCGTGCGGTCGGCCATGGATCGACCTTACTCCCACTCGATCGTGCCCGGCGGCTTGCTCGTCACGTCGTACACCACGCGGTTGACCCCGCGGACTTCGTTCACGATGCGGCTCGACACCTTCGCAAGCAGATCGTACGGCAGCCGCGACCAGTCCGCCGTCATGAAATCCTGCGTCTCGACCGCGCGAATCGCGACCACGTTTTCGTAGGTACGGTAATCGCCCATGACGCCGACGGTTTGAACCGGCAGGAGAACGGCGAACGCCTGGGAGACGGCGTCGTACAGGCCCGCTTTGCTGAGCTCGTGAACGAAGATGGCATCGGCCTCCTGCAGGGTCGCCACCCGCTCCGCGGTGACCTCCCCCAAGACGCGCACCGCGAGTCCCGGTCCCGGAAAGGGGTGTCGTGAGACGAAGGCCGGGTCGAGCCCCAGCTCGAGGCCGACCCTCCTGACCTCGTCCTTGAACAGGTCCTTGAGCGGCTCGACGAGCGCCAGGCTCATCCTTTCGGGGAGGCCGCCGACGTTGTGATGCGTCTTGATCGTCGAGCCCGGACCCGCCAGTCCGGCCGACTCGATCCGGTCCGGGTAGATCGTCCCCTGCGCCAGAAACGCGACGTCGCCCAGCGCCCGGGCATGCTCTTCGAAGACCGCGATGAACTCCTCGCCGATGATCTTGCGCTTCCGCTCCGGCTCCTTGACCCCCTTGAGCCGGCCGAGGAACCGCTGGGCCTCGTCGGCATACCGCACCTCGAGGTTGTAGCGCTCTCGAAAATCGCGCACGACCTGTTCCGCTTCACCCTTCCTCAAGACGCCGTTGTTCACGAAGATGCAAATCAGCCGCGGCCCGAGCGCCCGCTTCAGGAGGAGGGCCATCACCGACGAATCGACACCGCCCGACAGAGCGCAGACGACGCGTCCGTCCCCGACGGTGCGTCGCACGTCGGCGACGGCCTCTTCGACGAAGGAGGCGATCGTCCAGTCTCCCCGGCACCCACAGATGCCGAAGAGAAAGTTCTTCAGAACCTCGCGGCCGTTCTTGGTGTGGACAACCTCCGGGTGAAACTGCACGCCGTACAGCTTCCGGGGCTCGTTTTCGACGGCGGCATGCGGCGCGTTCGTCGACGTGGCGACCGTCCGGAACCCCGGGGCCGCCGTCTCGACGTGGTCGCCGTGGCTGGCCCAAACGGGCTCGTCCCGGCCTGTACCTTTGAAAAGGCGGCTGTCGTTGGCGAGCACATGGACCATCGCGGGCCCGTATTCGCGCCCCGCAGCGGGACGCACATCCCCCCCGAGAACCGACATCATCAGCTGCATCCCGTAACAGATCCCGAGAACCGGAGCGTCCAGCTCGAAGACCTGGCGGTCCACACTCGGGGCGCCGTCGGCGTAAACGGAGTCCGGCCCGCCGGAGAGGATGATCCCCTTCGGACGGCGGGACCGGATGGCGTCGAGCCCCGCGTGGAACGGGACGACCTCGCAGAATACGCCGAGCTCGCGCACGCGGCGCGCGATGAGCTGCGTGTACTGAGAGCCGAAATCGACGATCACGACCACCTCGTGCGTCGGCCTCATCGGCTCTCCCCGGACGGGACGGTCAGCCTCGAAACGAGCGCCTCGAGAACCGCGCCCTTGTCCATCGAGCGGCTCTTGAAGCTGCGGTCGGTTTCGAGCAGGCGCCCCGGCATCGCGAGCAGCTCGTCCATCGTGTAGCGCTTCAAGCCCCGGGCCAACGCCTCGCGGAAGTACCAGGCCCGCGCGCGGTCGAGGACCGTCTTCGGCGAGGCGCCGGCCTCGGTCATCGCCTTGGCCCGCAAGAGCGAGCGGGCGCGCGACGCGAGGCCGCCCAGGATCCGGATCGGCTCGTCGCCCGCATCGAGCAGGCGCCGCGCGGCCGCGATCGCCTCGGCGGAATCGCGCCCGGTCAGGGCGTCGGCCAGCTCCCAGCCCGAAAGAAGGCCCGTCCCGGCGACGAGCCCACGGATCGCGGCCGCGTCGACCACCGCCGCTTGTCCCGCCTCGGGGCCGACCCAGATCGCGAGTTTGTCCAGCTCCGATGCGATGCGGCTGAGGTCGGTGCCGCAGACCTCGAGGAGGAGCCCCATCGCGCTCGTCTCGAGCTCGATCCCGCGGGCGCCCGCCATCGCCGTCACTTCCACCTCGAGCTCGTCGAGCGCAGCACCGTTCGCGGGCGGGCGGAACGTCAAGCACTGCCCCGCCTCGGCCAACGCCTTGTGAAGCTTGCGCTTACGGTCCAATTTTGGCGCGCGGACGATCAGGAAGCTCTCCCGTGGGGGATTGCTGCCGTAGGCGGCGAGCGGCTCCGGGTCTCCCTCGAGGCCCGCGATGTCCCGGAGGAGCACGACACGGCGCGACGCGAACATCCCGCTCGACCGCGCGTGACCGACGAGGGCCCCGGTGGACATCGGCGCGTCTCCGACGATCGAGAGGCCGAAGGCCCCGGTCCCTTCGGGCACGAGGTGATCGACGATCGCGGAAAGCGCCTGGTCGAGGTGGTAGAGATCGTCGCCGGTCAACACCGTGAGCCCGGGCGGCCACCCGCGCGCCAACCCTGCGAGCGTCGCCTTGAGCAAGCTTCCGCCCCACGGCCCTTCGACGCGGGAGGCGAACGCCATCAAAACCCCTCCGTGATCGAATTGACGAGCGTCTGCGCGGCGCCGCGGGCCAGAGTGTCCAGCGCCAGAGTTTCCAGATCGAAGTAGTTCGCCTCTTGCTGCTGCACGTCGTACTGATCGCGGAACAGCAGGCTCGACTGGCTCCAGAGGATCTCTCCCGTCGAGAGATCGCGCAGGCTCGCACGCAAAACCACGGTGGTCTCGAGCCGCGTGGCGCGCCCCGTCGCGTTGAACTGCACGGGCGTCGTGTGAAAGTCGGTCACCGCTCCTTCGAGACTCGCGTCGGCCGACGTCTTGTCGGTGACGATCTTGGTGCCTCCGTGTCGCGACAGCTCGCGCGCGACCGCTTCGGTGACCCGCACCTCGATCTCCGGCCGCCCGGTTCGATTCTCGAACGGGGCGACCGCGATGGTCCTGATGTTCTTCGGGAGAAACGTCCCCGTCCCGGCGAGCTTGTAGCCGCACCCCGGCGCAGCGGCGACGGACGCAACGAGCGCGAGGAGCGCGAAACAGAGCCGGAGCCGCGTCATCCGCAAACCACGTTCAAGAGACGATCGGGAACGAACACGGTCTTCCGGATCGTCCGTCCGTCCAAGTAGCCGGCGACCTTCGCGTCGGCGCGTGCGGCCAGCATCGCCTGGTCTTCGGACACCCCGGCGGGCAACGTCAATTTGCCGCGCACCTTGCCGTTGATTTGCACCACGAGCAGCACTTCGTCGCTCGCCAAAAGCTCACCCTCGGCTCGGGGCCAGGCGGTCGTCGCGACGAAGGGCGGGAATCCGAGGCCTTCCCACAGCTCCTCCGCGATGTGCGGCGCGAATGGTGACGCGATCCGGGCGATCGTCTCGAAAGCTTCGCGAACGGCCCACGCCTCCCCTTCCCCGATCGCCCCGGCGGACACGAGCGGCGTCGCCAAGTTCAGAAGCTCCATGATCGCGGCCACCGGCGTGTTCAAGTGCATGCGCGGGCCGAGATCGTCGGTCACGCGGCGGATGGTGTGGTGCGTCTTTCTCCGGAGGGCGAGCGCCTCCCCCGATCCGGCGGCCCGGGGGGGCGGCGTCCCCGCGGGCGGAAGCAACGGTTTCGCATTCTCGAACGTCCGCCACAGCCGGCCGAGGAACCGGAAGCACCCTTCCACCCCCGCCTCGCTCCACGCCAGGTCGCGTTCGGGAGGCGCCGCGAAGAGGGAGAAGAGCCGCGTCGTGTCCGCTCCGTAGCGGTCGACCATCTGGTCCGGGTCGACGACGTTTCCTTTGGACTTCGACATCTTCGCCCCGTCCTTGACGACCATCCCTTGCGTGAAGAGCGAGCTCACCGGCTCGTCGATCGTGACCAGGCCGAGGTCGCGCATGACCTTCGTGAAGAATCGCGTGTAGATCAAGTGCATCGTGGCGTGCTCGATGCCGCCGATGTAGAGGCCGACGGGAAACCACGGAGCCGCCTTCGTCCAATCGAAGGGCGCCTTGTCGTTTCGGGGATCGCAGTAGCGGAAGTAGTACCAGCACGAGTCCACGAAGGTGTCCATCGTGTCGGTCTCACGTTGCGCCGGCTCTCCGCAGCGCGGGCAGGTCGTTTCGAGGAAGCTCGGGACGTGCGCGAGCGGCGATCCGCCCTCCCCGGTCAACGGCGCGTTGTCCGGAAGGAGCACGGGGAGCTCGGCGTCGGGGACGGGGACGATTCCGCACGAGGCGCAGTGGACGACCGGTATCGGCGTGCCCCAGTAGCGCTGGCGCGACACGCCCCAGTCCTTGAGCCGAAACGTGACGGTCTTCGCGCCGGACCCGCGTGCGGCGGCCTCCCCCACCATCCGCTCGCGCGCCGCTTCGCTGCTGAGCCCGTCGTAGACCGACGACGCGTGCAGGACGCCGTCTTCCGTGAACGCGCCCTCGAGGGTCGCCGCCGCCAGGGCCTCGCCCTGCGCCGGGCGGATCACCGGGCGGATCGCGAGCCCGTGTTTCTTGGCGAATGCGAAATCCCGGTCGTCGTGCGCGGGGACGCTCATGATCGCGCCCGTGCCGACGTCTTGCAGGACGAAGTTGGCCGCCCAAATCGGGATCCGTTCACCGCTGAATGGGTTAATCGCGTGCCGTCCGGTGAAAACGCCCAGCTTCTCCGCCGCTTCCGCGAAACGATCCTCGACCGAGCGCGCGACCTGCGCCGCGACGAAGGCGGAGACGGCGTTCTCTTGCGACGTTCCCGCCGCGAGCGCGCCCACGAGGGGGTGCTCGACCGCGAGGGCGAGGTACGTCGCGCCGTAGATCGTGTCGACGCGGGTGGTGAAAACCTCGATCGAGGCGTCGAGACCGTCCACCGCGAACAGAACCGTCGCCCCTTCGCTTCGCCCGATCCAGTTGCGCTGCATCGTGCGCACGCGGTCGGGCCACTCCGAAAGAGCGTCGAGCCCGTCGAGCAGCTCCTGCGCGTAGTCGGTGATCTTCAGGAACCACTGATCGAACTCGCGCCGGACGACCGGATTGTCGCAGCGCCAGCACCGGGAACTGACGACCTGCTCGTTTGCCAGGACCGTGCCGCACGAAGCGCACCAGTTGAGGAGGCGGCGGGCTCTGAACGCGATGCCCCGCTCGAGCATGCGGAGGAAGAGCCACTGGTTCCAGCGGTAGTACTCGGGGAGGCACGTGGCGATCTCGCGCTCCCAGTCGTAGCCGATCCCGAGGCGTTTGAGCTGTGCGCGCATGGAGTCGATGTTCCGTAGGGTCCAGGCGCGGGGCTCCTCGCGGTTTTGGATCGCGGCGTTTTCCGCGGGAAGGCCGAACGCATCCCAGCCGATCACGTGCAGCACCTGCCGGCCCCGCATCCGCTGGAACCGCGCGACCGCGTCGCCGATCGAGTAGTTCCTCACGTGCCCCATGTGGATCCGACCGGAGGGATACGGCAGCATCTCCAGAACGTAGAAGGGCCGCTGGCCTGCTTCGGCCGCGACGACACGGAACACGGCGTGCTCGGCCCAACGGCTCTGCCATTTCGATTCGATCGTCTTCGGGTCGTACGCGCTCACGAGCGTTCCCCCGCGGACCGCGCGGAAGGAACCTCCCCGCGCTCGATGCGGACTCTCACGGCGTCGAGGATGCCGTTGATGAACGAGCCGGACTGCTCGCTACCGTACTTCTTCCCGACCTCGATCGCTTCATCGAGGACGACGACGGTCGGCGTTTCCGGAAGCCAGGCGAGCTCGTAGACCGCCAAGCGCAGGATGTTCCGGTCGACCACGGCCATGCGTTCGATGCGCCAGTTGTCGACCGATCCCGCGATGATGCGGTCCAGCCCCTCGCGCTCCCTCATCACCCCTTCGACCAATCCCTGCGCGAACGATTTCACCTCGACCTCGGCCTCATGCTCCTTCCAAAAATGCGGGTAGACCTCGGCGGGCGCGCCGCCGGCCATGTCGAGCTGAAAAAGCATCTGGAGTGCGCACTCGCGAGCGCGCCGGCGCTGGCCCACGGCGACCCTTTCGCCTCAGCCCAGCCGGCGGAAGAGGCTGACCATCTCGATCGCGGCCAGGGCCGCGTCCCATCCCTTGTTCCCGGCCTTCCCGCCCGCACGGTCGATCGCCTGCTCCATCGTGTCGCAGGTGAGCACACCGAAGATCACCGGCACGCCGGAGCGGAGGGCGACGTGCGCGAGCCCTTTCGCGGCTTCCGCCGCCAGCAGGTCGAAGTGCGGGGTCTCGCCGCGGATCAGGCACCCGAGCGCGACGATCGCGTCGTACTTTCCCGGCGCCGCAAGCTTGGCGGCGAGCTGGGGCAACTCGAAAGCGCCGGGGACCTTGAAAAGGGGCAGGTTCTTGGGATCGACCCCGTGGCGGACGAATCCGTCGAGGGCGCCCTCGACGAGGCGCGTCGTGACAAAGTCATTGAAGCGGGATGCGATCAGGGCAACCTTGAGGCCGCTGGCTTCGAGATGTCCTTCGATGATGGGCGGCATCGCGCCTCCGACGCTTTGGGGAAGGCCGGGAAGTATAGCAGTTCTAGGAAAGCGTCTTGAATCGCGTCAGGTCCTCGAACCGCGCGAATCGTTCCCGAATCTCTTGCGGCGTGAGGCGCTTCAACCGGTCGAGCGAGAAGTCCTCGACCTGGTACGAGGCCATGACGGAGCCCACGACCGCGGCGGTGCGAAGATCGCGCTCCCCGTCCAGCCCACGTGAGGCGAGATACCCGAGGAATCCCCCGGCGAACGCGTCCCCCGCGCCGGTCGGATCGATCACGCTTGCCAGCGGGAACGCGGGCAGCGCAAACGCGCTTTCCCCTTCGAACACCAAAACGCCGTGCTCGCCGCGCTTGACCACGACCGCCGCCGGTCCCAGGCGCGAGACCGCGGAGACGGCGTGGACCAGGTTGCGCTCGCCGGTGAGCTGGCGGATCTCGCCGTCGTTGATGAGGAGGATGTCGACCCGGCCGAGAAGCTTCTTGAGCGCGTCGGGCTTCCCATCAATCCAGTAGTTCATCGTGTCGGCGGCGACCAGCTTCGCGCCCCGAACCTGATGGAGAACGTCCCACTGGAGGTCGGGGTCGATGTTCGCCAGGAACAGAAGCGGCGTGTCGCGCCATGCCTCCGGGACGTTCGGCCGGAAGTCGGCAAACACGTTGAGCTGCGTATCGAGGGTGCGCGCGCTGTTGAGATCGTCGCCGTAGGCGCCGGACCAACGAAACGTCCTTCCCGCCGCGGTCGTCAGGCCTAAGAGATCGACGTTCCGGTCGAGGAGAGGCTGCCGGTGCGCGGGGGTGAAATCGTCCCCGACGACGGCGACGAGGCGGACCGGCGCAAAGAACGACGCCGCAACCGCAAAGTGCGCGGCGGATCCGCCCAGCGCCTCGCGCACTTCGCCGAACGGGGTCTTCACGGTGTCGAACGCGACCGAGCCGACGACCAGAATGGACACGTCATGCGCTCCTGTCGGGCACGTACTTGTCGAGGAGGACGCCGAGTCGCGCCCGCGCGTCCGGTGCGATCGCGTCTTTGGGCGTGATGATCGCGTGCAGAAGCGCGTCGCCGCACCCGCACGCGTTGCGGCGAGGGGGAAGCGCCGCCACCGCGGCGCGCAGTGCGGAGGCCGCCAGAGCGGCGTTCGCGCGGAGGATTTCGAGCACGCCGGCGACGGAGACGTCGGCCTCGTCCTCGTGCCAGCAGTCGTAGTCGGTCACCAGCGCCAAGGTCGCATAACAGATCTCCGCCTCGCGCGCGAGCTTGGCCTCGGTGAGATTCGTCATGCCGATGACCTCGACGCCCCACGATCGGTACAATCGGGACTCCGCACGCGTCGAGAACGCGGGCCCTTCGATGCAGAGGTACGTACCGCCGTCGTGAACGGTAGCGCCCGCCTGCCTCGCGGCCTCGCCGAGAACGCGCCGCGTTTCGGGGCAGACGGGATCGGCCAACGCGACGTGCGCCGCGATCCCTTCGCCGAAAAACGTCGCCCGCCGCTGCTGCGTACGGTCGATGAACTGATCCGGGAGAACCACGTCGCGCGGATGAATCCTCTCCTTCATCGATCCGACCGCCGATGCGGACAGGATGCGCTCGACGCCCAGCGCCTTCATCGCGTACACGTTCGCGCGGTAGTTGATCTCGCCGGGGAGGATGCGATGCTCTCGCCCGTGGCGCGCCAAGAAGGCGACGGATCGATCGGCCAACTCTCCCACGAACAACGCATCCGAGGGGGGGCCGAACGGGGTCGAGACGCTCACCTCGCGCGCGTTCGCCAGCCCGGCGAGGCCGTAGAGCCCGCTGCCGCCGAAGAGTCCGATCGAAGCGGCCGGCACGCTCACGGCGCGCCGATGCGCGCCGCGAGGAGGTCCTTCAAGGCTCCGGCCAGGGCGGCGGGGTCGGTCACACGTCGCGTGCCGCCGCGCCAGGCGAGAGTCGCCCCCGGCGCCGCGCCCGGTACCGTCTTGATCACGACCCAACCATGGCGGAGGTTCAGCGCGGCCCGGCGCAGGCTCTTCGCCCGGGGATCGTCCGCCGAGCCCTCGAGCGTGACGAGGAGCGGCTCGGACAGGAGCTCGTCGATGGCAAGTCCCGGCTCGACCGCTCGCACGCCGTGGGAGGCGAGATCCCCCGCGTAGCTCCCGAGCACCTCCTCGGCCGCGCTGCGTCCCTCGTCGAACGCCCCCTGCAAACCGAGCCGGACGAACACACGCGCGAGTCGCGCGTTGTCGTGCATCGGGCGCAGAGGCATGTCCAGCAATCCGAATTCGGGCCCGACCACCAAGTGATCGCGGTAGGAGCTCTCCCCGGCGACCTTCATGTTGTTGCGCACGAACTCTGCGATGTCCTTGGCGGCCGCGAGGTAGCGCGCCTCCCCCGTCGCCTCGTAGCCGTCGAGGAGGCCGAACGCCACCTCGGATTGCGTCACGAGGTAGCGACCCATGTCGGGTTCCGACTCGATGACGTGGCCCGCACCTCGTCCGGCGGTGATCGCACGTACGAGGACGAGATCCAGGGCGGCGCGGCCGGCAGCCTCCAAGGACGGGTCGCCGAGAAGCGCCCCCGCTCTCAAGAGCGCGGCACCGGCCATGGCGTTCGGGCCGGCGAGAACCAGCTTGTCGACGGCCGGCGCCTTCGCGGGATCGCGCGGGGCGGTCTTCCAGTACGCCCCTCCGTCGGGCGATGCCGGGTCGGCAAGCTGCGCCAAGTAGAACCCTCCGGCAGGACGGGCGAGCACGGTGGTCACGAATCGAGCCGTAGCCGCCAGGGCGGAGCGGAGCGCGGCGTCGTCGTCTTCCCTCAACGCGAACACCATCTCGCGCATCAGGTCCACATTGGACTCCAGCATCTTCTCGTACTGGATCGTCCCCCAATCCGGCGCGGCAGCCATGCGGTGCACGCCCCCGTCCTTGGCATCGAAGAGAGGGCTCGCCGCCAGCTTCGTGAGCATGCTCCGCGCGGGGCCGACGATCGCCGGTCGCCCTTGGTCCTCGCGAAGGAACGCCCATTCCATCACGCCTTGCAGGACGTACTTCGGCGCGACGCCGAATCCCCCGTGCTTCGCATCGACGTTGCCGAGAAGCCACCTCACGACGGGGTCGATGGACTTCTGGTCGACCGAGCCCGCTTTGGCCTCCTCGAGCGCCACGCGCTTCTCGTAAACCTGCGACACCCCGTGAAGCACGTCTTGCCACTGGTCGAAGTACTTCCGCCCCTCGTCGAGGTTGAACAAGACCTCTTTGACGCTCGCCGAGCCGAGGGAGATCGGAAGAGCCACGTGCTGAGCGTTGACCTGGCTCAACATCGGAGAGCCGTCCGGCAGGAGCAGCGAGATCGCCGGCCAGTTCCCGGTGCCGTAGCGGGCGTAGATGTCGGGACGGCGGTCGGCGCTGACGAGGATCGAAACGTAATCGTGGTTGAGGGTGCGCAGCACGTTCCGGTCTGCGAGCGCTTCCTGCGCCATCCGCTGCGCGGCGCGGTTCCAAGGAACCGTCACGAGCAAGAAGATCGGCTGGTTGCAGACCAGCGCACGCTGCAACGAGAGCCCCGTCCAGGGGAGCCAGTACGCGCGTTCTTCCAGCTCTTTCGGCGGCCACGTCTTGAACGCCGCCTGCGCGGGAAGCGTCAGGTCGATGCCCTTCAGGTAGGGTGGGAGGGTGGTCGGGGCCGGGGTCCCGTCTCCGGCCGCCCGAGGACCGAAAAGGAACACCCCCGCGAGCGCAGCCGACAGGGCGGGCGCGATCCGCCTGAAGCGCGCGCGGCAGGGTGCGGTCATGTCGTCTCCCGGATAGGCGTTGGGGCGAAAGCGCCATTATCTGGAGGGTGGGAAGGACCGTCAAGGCGCCGGCCCCTCGCCCGCCGCCGGTGTCGGCATTGACGGCGTTGCATCCACCCGAAATGACGGTAGCTTGTAGGCGCGTCGGGGTGGCGTGTCCGGGCGGGCTCTTGATCGCCGATATCCATAACGCGCTCTATGCCGTGTTGCTGGCAGTTCTTGCGTTCGCCATGGCGTGGCGCTCCAGGAGTTCGTCCGGGCGATCGCAGCCTGTGCGCCTCGCTCCCTGTCTCGTCGTCGCCGCGGCGATCGCCCTTCCCGCACCGTACGCCCTCGTCGTCGCGATCGCCGCGCTCGGCGCGAGCGGAGGGACGGGACTCGCCGCAGCGTCGGGTCCGGGCGCGCGCGCCATCTTCGCGGGGCTTTGCGGCGCGCTCGCCGCCCAGGCGGCGGGAACGGCGGTCGTCTCGCTCCCACCGCTCGCCGCGTCGGCGATCGTCTTCGCGGCGCTCCTGGGCGCCACGATCGGCGTCGAGGCGGTCTTCCGTGCGCCGCGCGCCCGCAGCCGCACCGTCGTCTACGAGCTCGCGAACATCTTTGCCGCGGCGGTCTTGCTCGACGTCCTGCGCGACGGCGACGTGCCGACCCTTCTGTGCGCCCTCGCCCTGATCGTCCTCGCCGCCTTCGCCTTGGCGGCGTTGGCCCGCGCGCTCCAAGGCGTGAAAACGACCAACGACACGCTCGCCTCCCGCGTCTCCGAGCTCGCGACCGTCCATGCGATCGGCCGGGAGATCCTCGCGACCCTCGACCCGGAACGCATCTTCGAGATCGTCGAGCGCGAGTGCCGCAAGATCTTCGACGTCGATTTCTTTTTCATCGGGATCCTCGATCGCGACTCGAAGGAGATCCGCATCGCGTATCGCGCCGCGGGCGAGCAGACGCCGAAGGCGACGTCGCGTCCGCTCTCGGACGGGCTGGCGGCGTGGATCATCCGCGAGAAACGTGCGTTGCGCATCGACGACGCGTCCGCGGGAGAACGCGCCTTGCCGTTCCGCCCCCACATGGTGAACAAGGAGGTCCGCTCCGTACTCGCCGTGCCGCTCTTGGTCGGCGAGCGCGTCGTGGGGGTCCTGTCGCTGCAGAGCCGGCGGCCGAACGCTTACGACGAACACCAGCTGTCGGTTCTCGCGACCATCGCCCAGCAGGCGGCGGTCGCGGTCGAGAATGCGCATCACTATACCCTCGCGACGATCGACTCGCTCACCGGTCTGCACCTCCGCGATTACTTCTTCCGCCGCTTCGAGGAGGAGTACACCCGCGTGAAGCGCTACGCCGGCGCCTTCTCGATCCTGATGCTCGACCTCGACGGGTTCAAGGAGATCAACGACCGCCACGGTCACCTGGCGGGAGACCGCTACCTCCGCGCTTTGGGCGCCGCCGTCAGAATCCGCATGCGCGGCGCGGACCTCGCGTGCCGGTACGGCGGCGATGAGTTCTGCATCCTGCTTCCCGAAACGGATCTCGCCGGGGCACGCCCCATCGCCGAGCGCCTCAGGCAGGCGCTCTCGCGACTGGTGGTCGATGTCGAAGAGGCCTCGCTGAGGACGACGGTTTCGATCGGCATCGCGTCGTATCCCGAGCACGACACCGGCGAGCTCAAGGGCCTCCTGCTGCGCGCCGATCAGGCCCTCTACCAGGCGAAGCGTGCGGGGCGCGATCGCGTCGTCCCGTTCGCGGCTTGACGGGGGATAGGGGCACCTCTTTTTTCTTGCAAAGCTCCCCGGATACCGCTTTGACAAGAAATAAAGAGGTGCCCCTATCCCCCGTCAGGCCAGCTCGCTCTGGACCGTGCGCCCGGTGCGACTCAGGAAACCGTCGGACAAGGACGGGAGATGCGGCGTCCCTCGATCGAGGAGCACGCGCTCGACGCGTGCCATCGGAAGGAAAACCACCGACGGCGTGATCCCCGATTCCCCGCGCTCGACCTGTGCCGTCCACGCATCGAAGGAAGCGAGATCGAGCCCCTCGATCGTGAGGCCCGACGCATCGCGCTCGCGCAGGACGCCCCACATCTTCTCGTGAGGGTCACGCAGGTAGACAAGGACCGCATCTCCCGCGCCGATCTTCCCCGGCCCGGATCCGACCTGCGCGGGCCTTTCGACGAGCTCCACGAGAACGCCGCCGGCCGCGCGCGGGTGGAGGAAGGCGACCATCGTCCCCCCGGCCCCCGGACGCGGCGTATCGTCGAGCAGCGGAATCCCTCGCGCTCTCAAGCGGTCGAGGACCGGCTGGATCTCCTCGACCTGGAACGTGATGTGGTGGATGCCCTCGCCCCGCTTGTCGATGAACTTCGCGACGGGCGAGTTGGGACGGCTCGCCTCGAGCAGCTCGATGCGGGAGTCCCCGGCCGCGAGGAGGGCCACCCGGACGCCCTCCGTCGGCACGATCTCGGTCCCGGTGAGCCCCATGCCGAGCGCGTCGTGCCAGAAGCCGAGGCGGTCTTCGAGGCTCTTCACCGCGATCCCGACGTGATCGACCTTGAGGATCATCGCCCTTTCCCTCCCGGAAGTACGCGGTCGGCCGCAGTGTAAGGGTCGATCCGACGGTCCGCGATCTCGCTCACGATCTCCGCGAACCGCGGGCCCGGCAAGAGCGTTGCTCGCACGTCGCGCAAGAACCGTTCCGTCAACACGCCCAGAAAGCGCATCTCCGCCCGTTCCCAGCGGCGCTTGGCTCGCTTCTCCGCTCCCGCCGAGGCGACATACGCCAGAAGGCCGTCGCGGAGCGCGGGAACCCCCTCGCCGCTCGTCGCGACACACCGGAAGATCGGCGGCCGGGCCTGAGAGGTCGCGGACGCGAGAGCCATCATCGCTTCGAGATCGGCGGCCACCTTGTCGGCTCCCGGGCGGTCGGCCTTGTTGATGACGAAGACGTCGGCGATCTCGAGGATGCCCGCCTTGATCGCCTGGATGTCGTCACCCATCCCGGGCACCAGCACGACGGTGACGACGTCGGCCGCCCGGGCGACCTCGATCTCGTCCTGGCCGACACCGACCGTTTCGATGATCACCGGGTCGTAGCCCGCGGCGTCCATGAGATCGACGGCGTCCGAGGCCGCCCGCGCGAGACCGCCCATGTGGCCCCGGCTCGCCATCGAGCGGATGAACACGCCGTCGTCGGTGGCGTGCCCCTGCATACGCACGCGATCGCCCAGAATCGCGCCGCCCGAAAACGCGCTCGACGGATCGACCGCGACGACGCCCACCCGGCGCTTCAGTCCCCGGAACGACGCGATGAGCCGATCCACCAGGCTTGACTTCCCGGCCCCCGGAGAGCCGGTGACGCCGATCACGGTGGCGGCACCGGTGTGCGGAAAGACGCCGCGGAGCATGGCGGCGCTCCCCCCCGCGTTTTCCTCGACGATGCTGATCGCGCGCGCCAACGCCCGGACGTCGCCGGACACCACACGATCGACGTCGTTCACTAGAGGGCCTTCAAGATCTCGCGCGCGATCACGAGGCGCTGGATCTCGCTCGTTCCCTCGCCGATCGTGCACAGCTTCATGTCGCGGTAGAACTTCTCGACGGGAAAGTCCTTCACATAGCCGTAGCCGCCGAAGATCTGGAGCGCTCGATCCGCGACGTAAACGCCGATCTCCGAGGCGAAGAGCTTCGCCATCGACGACTCGAGCGTCGTCGTTTGGCCGTGGTCCTTCATCGACGCGGCGCGGTAGACCAGAAGCGACGCCGCATCGAGGCGCGTCGCCATCTCGGCCAGCATGTGCTGCACCGCCTGGAACTCGGCGATCGGCTTGCCGAACTGATGCCGTTGCTTCGCATACGCGAGCGCGGCTTCGTAGGCGCCACGGGCCATCCCGAGCGCGAGCGCGGCGATCGAGATCCGCCCGCCATCCAGGATCTTCATCGCGTCGACGAATCCCTCCCCGCGAACGCCGACCATCGCTTCGGCGGGAACGACGCAGTCCTCCATGATCACTTCGGCGGTGTCCGACGCCCGGAGCCCCATCTTGTTTTCTTTTTTTCCCTTGCGGAAGCCGGGCGTCCCGGTCTCGATCGCGAACGCCGAGATCCCCTTCTTCTCGAGGTCGGGATCGGTCACCGCGAACACGATCGTGAGGTCGCCGACCGAGCCGTGGGTCGTGAACGTCTTCGAGCCGTTCAGGATCCACCCGCCTCCCTTGGCGGGCACGGCCTTCGTCTTGGTCCCCCCGGCGTCGCTCCCGGCGGTCGGCTCGGTCAAGCTCCAGGCGCCGATCCACTCCCCCGAGGCGAGCTACGGCACGTACGCTTTCCTCTGCGCCTCGTTCCCGCACGCGAAGATGTGGTTCGTGCACAGCGAGTTGTGCGCGGCGACGGAGATCCCGATCGAACCGTCGACCCGCGAGAGCTCCTCGACCACGATGACGTACTCGACGTACCCCAAACCCGCGCCCCCGAGATCCTCGGGAAACAAGACGCCGTAGTACCCCTGAGCCGCCGCCAGCTTGACGAGCGCGTGCGGAAACTCTTGAGCTTCGTCGTAGGCCATGACGTGCGGGCCGATCTCTCCTTCCGCGAACGCGCGGACGGAGCGGCGCAGCAGCACTTGCTCTTCGGTGAACGAGAAATCCACGGGACCTCCTCGGGGAATGAACGCGTCGGATTATAGCCAGGGCTGCCCTTGCGCCGCGCTAGGCGGGAGGCCTTTGCAGGACGGCGATCGCTCTGTCGATCCCCACGTCATCCACGTCGAGGTGCGTGACGAACCGCAGGCGGCCGCGACCCATCGTCCCCGCGAGGACCCCTCCGCCGCGTAAGTGCGCAAGCCAATGGGCCGTCGCCTCGGGAGGATCCACGTCGGCGATGACGATGTTCGTCTCGACGGCTCGCGGATCGATCCGCAGGCCGGGGATTCCGACCAGCGCCTCCGCCAGCCGTCGCGCTCGCCCGTGATCGAGGGCGAGGCGCTCGATGTTGTCCCTCAGGGCGACGCGCCCGGCCGCGGCGAGCACGCCAACCTGACGCATGCCGCCGCCCAAGCGTTTCCGAACGACGCGCGCCTCCTCGATGAACCCGGCCGTCCCACACAGCAGCGAGCCGACGGGAGCGCCCAAGCCCTTCGACAGGCAAAACAGCACCGAGTCGAAGCCGGACACGATCTCCGCCGG
>JAYUCM010000336.1:0-7716 GCA_043740355.1 Acidobacteriota bacterium
AACGCCTGTACCAGCGGCGACGTCTGCGTCGACGGGGCGTGCGTGGGCTCGCCCGTGTCGTGCGACGACGCCAACGGCTGTACGACGGACAGCTGCAACCCCGCGACGGGTTGTGTCTTCAGCAACAACACGGCCGCCTGCGACGACGGGAACGCATGTACGACCGCCGACGCCTGCGCCTTCGGGACGTGCCACGCCGGGGCAGCGGCGAATTGCAACGACGACAACCCCTGCACCATCGACAGCTGCGACGCGACTTCGGGCTGCGTCCACACCGACAACACCGCCGCCTGCTCGGATGCGAACGCCTGTACCAGCGGCGACGTCTGC
Source organism: Acidobacteriota bacterium (assembly GCA_043740355.1). Classification (GTDB taxonomy): domain Bacteria; phylum Acidobacteriota; class Polarisedimenticolia; order Polarisedimenticolales; family DASRJG01; genus DASRJG01. The sequence goes on from JAYUCM010000336.1 coordinate 331, forward strand.
GTCGACGGGGCGTGCGTGGGCTCGCCCGTGTCGTGCGACGACGCCAACGGCTGTACGACGGACAGCTGCGACCCGACGGCGGGCTGCTCCCACGCGAGCAACACGAACGCGTGCGAAGACGGCAACCCCTGCACACAGGCTGATCAGTGCGCCTTCGGCACCTGCCGGCCGGGGACCGCGGTCAACTGCAACGACGGCAACCCCTGCACGAGCGACAGCTGCGACCAAGCTACGGGAAGCTGCGCTCATGCGAACAACACCGCGACGTGCTCGGACGGAAACGCGTGCACCTCCGGCGACACGTGCGTCAACGGAGCCTGCGCAGGGAGTCCGGTCGTTTGCGACGACAACAACGTGTGTACGACCGATAGCTGCGACGCGGCCACGGGCTGCGCCTTCGTGAACAATGCGAACTCCTGTGACGACGCCAACGACTGCACGGCCGGCGACTTCTGCGCCATCGGGACGTGCCGGCCCGGGACGGCCGTGGCTCAGATCGTCGTGAGGGTTTCCGACGAGGTCGTCGGCGCGTCGGGGGAGACGCTTTCCGTCCCGCTCCAGGCCATGCCGGCGGGGGGAAACACGATCGACCTGACGATGGCGTATGACCCCGCGGTCCTTCAGGCGACGGGTGCGACCACGACGGCGATCACGCTGGGCGCCGCGATGACGGTCGACCTGTCGAGCCCGGGCGCCGTCCGGGTCACGCTCGACAGACCCGACCCGTTCTCGGGCTCGGGGCCGGTCGCCATGGTGCAGTTCCAGGTCGTCGGCGCGGTCGGATCGTCCTCCGCGCTGAGCCTCGCCACGACGGCCGTCAACGGCTTCGCGGTGTCGTCGTGCGGCGACGGAGGACACGTCGTGGTCTGCGGAGCGCTGCCGGCCGAGATTCAAGGCGTGATGGTGTCCGGCAAGGGCCTCAGCACGATCACGTGGACACCCGACCCGGCGGGCGTGACCTACGACGTCACGGAGAATTTCATCAGCCGGCTGAAATCGGATCGCAGCGCGGTGAACGCCGCCTGCCTCTCGCACGGCGGCTCGGCGGCGAACGCCATCGACACGCACGCCACCCCCGTCGGTGACGGGTTCTACTATCTGGTCCGTGCGGTGTCGGCGTGCGCGAAGGGTACTTTCGGCAACGGGAGCTACGGCGAGTCGAGAATGGCGATCAACACCCTCGCCTGCCCGTAGGTCACGCGGAGGGTCGGTCTACCGTCCCCGCGTCGCCGCCATCGCGAGGCATGCCCACCCGGCGATGAGGCACCCTCCGCCGATCGGGGTGATCGCGCCGAGCGCTCGCGCGCCGGTCAGCGCGAGGGCGTAGAGGCTTCCCGAGAACAGGACGATGCCCGCGAGGAACAGCCAGCCCGCTCCGCTCGCAAACGCGCCGGGCCACCGTTCGCTCGCCCAGCCGGTCGCGAGCAACGCGAGCGCGTGGAGCACGTGGTACTTCGCTCCGGTCTCCCAGATCGCAACCATGTCCGCAGACGCGCGCGCCTTCAATCCGTGGGCGCCGAACGCCCCGAGGGCCACCCCCAGCGCGCCCAGCCACGCGCCCAAAGCGAACCAACGTTCCGCCATGACGCTCCTCCATACCGCGAAAAGCCGTGGCCACGTTAGCAGCAGACTCCTCGACCCCGGCTCTTTTCTCGTATGATCGTCCCGTGCGCCGATCCCTCCTCGCCGGGACTCTCGTTTTCTCGTTCGTGCTCGCCAAGGCGGGGACGCTCGACGACATGGAGCTCCGTAGCAACGTCGAGGGCTCCATCCGCGGCACCGCCCAGACCGCGAGCCTCCACCTGAAGATCCAGGTCGAAAACGGCGTCGCGCTCCCCGAAGGGGTCGTTCGCGATCTCAATCAGGCCGACGACGTCGCGGCGCTTGCGGCCAAGGTGAGGGGCATCACAGGCGTCGACCGTTCGCGGTTGCGGCTCGAGTTCGGGGCTCGAAGCGACGACGAGCTTGCGGCGCGCGTCGGCCGCACGCTCTTCGAAGTGCCGAAGTACGCCTCGTCCTCGATGAAGATCGCCGTCGAAAACGGCGTCGTCTGTCTCAGCGGTGAGATCGGAAACGCCGCGTGGCGCGGGGAGCTCCGCAGGCTGTGCGGCGGCATCGAGGGCGTCGTCGACGTCGCCGACCGTCTCGACACGCCCGAGACGCCCGACGGAAGGATTCAAGGAGCGCTCGATCGCGTCTTCGGCATCCGCGCCCTTCCACGCTTTCCCGGACACGTCCGCGCCGTGGCGAAGGACGGCGTGGTGACGCTCGACGGCCGCGTGCCGCGCCTCTACGACAGGCAGGTCGCCGAGCTCGATGCTCGCGGCATCAACGGCGTCCACCGCGTCGACAACCGGGTCGAACTCCTCTCGGGGACGGCCATCCAGGTGATCAATCCATGAAGACGCAGCGCCAAGCCCCGTTTCTCGCACTTGTCTTGGCGATCGTCGCCGCTCTCCAGGCGCCGCTTCTGGCCGCTCCTCCACCTGCGGCGCCCGGGCCGGACGAGGCTCCGCACGGAATCGCGAACCAGGCGGCGGAACCGCGGCCCGCGAACACGGCTGCCGCCGGCGAGACGGGTCCGGTCGCGGTCCCGGAGCCGTCCGAAAAAGCGCTCCGGCACGCGCGCAGCGGGAACTGGCTCTGGCTCTTCGATCAGGTGTGGGCGCTCCTCGTGCCCGGCGTCATCCTCTTCAGCGGATTCTCATCCAAGATCCGGGACGCGGCAAGCCGGATCGGGCGCAACTGGTTCTTCACGATCGTCGTCTACTTCGTGCTCTTTCTGCTCATCACGTTCGTCATCGGGCTTCCCCTGTCCTACTACACCGGATTCGCCCGTCCGCACGCGTACGGCCTTTCGAATCAGACGTTCGGCAAGTGGTTCGGCGACGAGCTGAAGGGATTGATGGTCGGGCTGATCATGGGCGGGTTGCTCCTTTGGATCCCCTACCTGTTCGTGAAGAAGAGTCCCCGACGATGGTGGTTGTGGACGAGTTTTCTGGCGATCCCGGTGGCGGCCTTCTTCCTGCTGATCGCACCCATCGTCATCGACCCGCTGTTCAACAAGTTCGGGGCGATGAAGGACAAGGTGCTCGAACAGAAGATCCTCGCTCTCGCGGCGCGAGCGGGCATCGAGGGTGCGCGGGTGTTCGAGGTGGACAAGAGCGCCGACACGAACACCGTCAACGCGTATGTCACCGGCTTTTCCGGGTCGAAGCGGATCGTCTTGTGGGACACCACGATCGCGAAGCTATCGCCGGACGAGCTGCTCTTCGTCATGAGCCACGAGATGGGCCATTACGTCCTCGGACACGTCGTCAAGTCGATCTTCTTCGCCGCAGGCCTGATCCTGGTGACGCTGTATGCGGCGTATCGACTCCAAGACGGACTGATCTCCCGCTTTTCGAGCCGGTTCGGCTTCACCGAGCTCGCTGACATCGCCTCGCTCCCCCTCGTCATGCTCCTCGTCGGCGTGCTTTCTTTCGTCGTCACCCCCGTCGCGGCCGGCTACTCACGGTGGCAGGAGCACGAGGCGGATCGCTTCGGCCTCGAGATCACCAGGAACAATCACGCTGCGGCTACGGCGTTCGTGAAGCTGCAGCAAGAGAATCTCGGCGTCCCGCGCCGCGGGCTCCTGTACAAGCTCTGGCGCGCCGATCACCCGCTGCTCGGCGAGCGCATCGATTTCTGCAACGCCTACCGTCCGTGGGACGAAGGAAAGCCGGGCCGCTACGAGCATCTCTTCAAGCGATGACCGAGCGGCCATGATCGTCGACGTCGTTCGCGGAGCGCTCCTTGCCGTCGCGAGCTACCTCGCGATCGGGTCGATCTTCGCGGTGCCGTTTCTGTTCTTCGGCATAGGCCGCATCGACCCCGCCGCGAAGGGGGCGCCGTGGACGTTCAGGGCGCTCGTCTTCCCCGGCGTCGTCGCGATGTGGCCCCTCCTGGTGCGGCGCTGGCTGAACTCCCGGGGGGTTCGTTGACTTCCAGCCTCAGGCGCGCGCATCGCGTTATCGCGGTCGTTCTGGCGATCCTCCTTCCGATCGTGTTCGCAATCACAATTCTTTCGCGATGAGCGCTTCGTACACGTCGGTCGGTTGGAACACGGCCAAGAAGGCCTACGACGCGACGATCGCGGCGGGGCTCGCGAGCTACCTCGCACTGTTCACCGGGGTGGGGTTCGCGATGCACCCCAACGCGACGATCGAGACGCTCTTGATCCGGGCTCTCGCGACGGCGGCGTTTGTCATGCTGCACGTGATCCTGTCGATCGGGCCTCTTTGCCGTCTCAATCCGAATTTCCTCCCGCTCCTCTACAATCGCAGACACCTCGGCGTGACGATGTTTCTTGTGGCGGCGGGGCACGCGATGTTCGCGACCGTGCAGTTCCACGCTCTGGGAAACGAGAATCCGCTCGTCAGCCTCCTGACGTCGGGGACGGGGTTCCAATCGTTCGGCGCGGCGGCGTTGATCATCTTCTTCCTCATGGCCGCGACGAGCCACGATTTTTGGCTCACGACCCTTACCCCTGGCGTCTGGAAGACGCTTCACATGGGGGTCTACTTCGCCTACGCGCTGATCGTGCTTCACGTCGCGTGGGGAGCGCTCGGAACCGAGGCGCATCCGGTGCTCGCGATCGCGACCGGGGCGGGCATGGCGTGGCTTCTCACGCTTCACCTCGTCGCCGCGTTTCACGAGCGGACGGGGGACCGCGACACCGAGCGCGTGGACGACGGCTGGATCGACGCCGGCCCCGCGAGCGAGTTTTCCGAAGGTCGCGCCCGGATCGTGTGCGCCGGGGAGCGGATCGCCGTCTTCCGCTACGACGGGAAGATATCGGCGGTCTCGAACGTTTGCCGCCACCAGGGCGGCCCTCTCGGTGAAGGGCGGGTGATCGACGGTTGCATCACCTGCCCGTGGCACGGCTACCAATACCTGCCGGGGAACGGCCGCTCGCCGGCGCCGTTCACCGAAAAGGTCGAGACCTTCGATGTGTTGGTTGTCGGTGGGCGCGTTTACGTGAATCCCCAAGCGCACCGGCCCGGCACACCCGTGAAGCCCGCCCATGTCTGACACGTTCTACGTCGGTTATCTCGCGATGCCGCCGGCGACGGCGCGCCGGTTGAAACGCGTGGCAGGCGCGCTCGTCGTGCTCGCGGCCGTCGTCGCGACCGCGCTGGCGATCGCGACGGGTCCCTTCGACCGCGCGACGTACGAATACGGGAAGGAAAGCACTTGGCGAGGGAAGCTCGAAGCCACGCCGGTTCCGGTGCTGATCGCGACGACCACACCCGTGACGGGCTCTCCGTTCGAGACGGTCGAGCGGTTCCCTCTCGTCGCGCAAGGAAAGCACGGTGCCGATGCGATGCTCGCCGGGCTCGACGGGGCCACGCTGCGATTGAAAGGCAAACGCATCATGCGCGAAGGGACGACCATGCTCGAGGTCGTGCCGGGCACGATCGCGCGGGACGAGTCGTCGCTCCCGGCGGACGGTGCTCCGGCGGCCGCGTCGCACATCGAAGATCTCGGCCGCGCCACGTTCTCCGGCGAGATCGTCGATGCCAAGTGCTTCCTCGGTGTGATGAACCCCGGCCGCCTCGAGGTGCACCGGGCGTGCGCGGTCCGGTGCATCGCCGGCGGCATTCCGCCGATGCTGTTCGTCCGCGGAGAGCAGGGACGCGAGGCGCATCTCCTCCTCGTCGACGCGAACGGCCGACCCATGAACGACCGGGTGCTCGGCCTCGTCGCGCGTCCGGTCACGATCGTCGGACGCCTCGAGCGCCGCGACAACCTCCACTACCTGTACGTCGACACCTTGCGCCGACAATAGGACAGGACCGGGGTCAGGTCTGCAGCGTGAAAGGGTTGAAGTCGGTGTCGCGGTCGTAAAAGTCCTCGTGTTCGACCTGCTTCAGCCATGCGACGACCTTGTAGGTGATCGGTGTCGCGAGCGTCTCCCAGCCGACCTTGATGCAGTAGTTCGTGGTCAAGACGGTGATGAGTTGGCTGTGGGACCATATTCCGAAAAACGCCACGGGATAGAAGATGAGCGAATCGACTCCCTCGCCGACGATCGTCGATCCGATGGTGCGCAGGTACAGGCTCTTTCCCTCGGTCCACACCTTCATCTTCGCCAGCACGAACGAGTTGCAAAACTCGCCGGCCCAAAATGCGACGAGCGATGCGATCACGATGCGCCATGTCGAGCCGAACACCGTTTCGTACGCCGCTTGGTGCGGCCAGCCCGGCGCCGGCGGGAAGGCGACGACCACCGTGGCCATGAACGACGCGAACGCAAGCGCCGCGAACCCCGACCACACGACCTTGCGCGCGCGAGCGTAGCCGTACACTTCGGTCAACACGTCGCCGAAGATGTAGGACACGGGGAAGAACAACACCCCCGCGCCGAACGTGAGCGGCCCGATCTTGGCGACCTTCGCCGGCCCGATCAGGTTCGCGCAGAGCAGAACCGTCACGAACGCGGCCATCACGAGGTCGTAGTAGCGGTAGCGACGCTGCGGCTGGGTCACGAGGTCTCCTTGAGCGGCCGGCGAACCTCCGCCAGCCAGTCGAGCCAGAGCGAAAGCACGACGATCGTCCACGCCGCGCGCGCCCGGTCCGCCCGGTGTGCGCGATGTTCGTCGAGGATGGCGACAGCGGCGCGAGCGTCGATCCCCACGCTTGCGAGGCGGGTGGACGCAAGCAGGCCGCGCGTCCAGTCGTACAGCGGGCCGCGCAGCCACGAGGCCAGCGGCACGGACAGGCCGCGCTTGCGCCGGTTAACGAGCGACCTCGGAAGATAACGGCGCGCGTAGCGCTTCAGGAAGGTCTTGGTCGTAAGACCGGACACGCGCTCCGCGGGCGGGAGCGCCGCCGCGAATTCCATGACGCCGACGTCGAGAAACGGCGCTCGCATCTCGAGCGCGCAGCCCATCCCGGCGCGGTCGGCCTTGGTCAGCAGCCCCTCCGCGAGCGTCGTCTCGCAATCGTTCTGCTGAACGACGTCGAGGATGTTCCGGTCGGAGACCCGTTCGGGAGACGCAGCCTCGCCGGCCACGCCGAGCGCTGCGAGGAGGCGCGGCGGGATTTGCGAGGTCCAGAACAGGTGGCGCGCCAACCCGGTAAACTCGTCCCCCTCGACGAAGCGCTTGAGCAGGTACGAGATCGCCACCTTCCTGTCGCTGACCGGAAGCCTAGAAACCGCAGCCGCGATCGCGGACTTGATCGGCCGCGGCCAGCGCGCATAGCGGTCGGCGAGCAGCGCGCCGACGTACGTCGGGTAGCCGCCGAACAGCTCGTCGGCCCCTTCGCCCACCATCACGAGGCGGGCGTCGAGGACGGCGCGCCGCGAGAGGATCGAAGCGGGGACCCACGCGGGATCGGCCA
>JAYUCM010000337.1:0-7689 GCA_043740355.1 Acidobacteriota bacterium
CGCGGGCTACACTGCGGTCGTCCGGAGGGTCTCGTGACGGCCCGAAACATGACGACGTGGAGACGGACGCTGATTCTGGCGTGGGGCGGGACCGTGCTCGCGTGCGGGAAGGTGGGGCCGCTTCAGCCCCCCGCGCCACGAGGTCCGCTGCCGGCATCCGCGGTCGAAGTGCGGCAGGTCGGCGATCACGTCGAAGTCGCCCTCACCGTTCCCCAGGCTCGTGGCCGCGAGCCTTCGCAAGCGGTCCAACGAACGGAGATTCTGCGGGTGGCGTACCCGCGCGGGCGCACGCCACCGCTCGAGCCCGACGCCCTTCGCGTGCGCGGCGAGGTGGTGGCCTCGGTCGAGTCCGACCACGCGAAGCCGGGGGACCGCATCGTGATCGCGGACGCTTCGTTGCCTCGGTTGGCCGACGGCGGCATTGGCTGGACCCTTCGGTACGGCGTGCGCGTGCGCGACCGGCGGGGCCGGCCCTCACCGCTCGTCGTTGCGAAGGATCTGACCACGGTTCCACCGGTCGCTGCGCCACGCGCGCTCACCGGGCAGGCGAGCGCCGACGGCGTCCGGCTGACCTGGGAGGCGGCCGAGGGCGCGGCCGCCGCGACGTACAACGTCTATCGCGGACCCGCGGACGGGGCCCTGTCGGAGCGCCCGATCAACGTGCAGCCGCTGAGTTCGCGGGACGAGCTCGACGCCGCCGTCGAAGCCGGGAAGACCTACCGTTACGTGGTGCGCGCGGTGGCCGCCGCAGGCCAACCCTACCGGGAGAGCGTGTCGTCGAACGTCGCGCTGGTCGACGCGTCGGATCGCTTCCCGCCGGCGCCGCCCTCGGGGCTCGTGGCGGTGCAGGAGGGTAGCGGCGTGCGCTTGCTCTGGAATCCCGGTCCCGAAAACGATCTCGAAGGCTATCGCGTCTACCGTAAGTCGGGCGACGGCGATTTTGCCCGCATCGGCGGTGAGGTCGTGCGGCAGCCCTCGTTTCTCGATCCCGGCGTGCCTCCGGAAACGGTCGCGAGGTACCGCGTCACCGCGATCGACCGCGCGAGCCCGCCGAATGAAAGCACCCCGTCGTCCGAGGTGGAGCTGCGCATCGTCGCCGATCCGGGGACGGTTCCGGGGGATCGATGAGCGCCCGCGTCAGGTTCACGAAGATGTCCGGCGCGGGGAACGACTTCATCGTCCTCGATGCGAGCGACTGGGAATCGTTGCCGGGAGACCGTGTCGCCTGGGTGCGCGGGGTGTGCCGCCGGGGCGTGTCGGTCGGTGCGGACGGGGTGCTCGTCGTCGCCCCCGACGGGGCGGGTCGCGCGCGCGTCGTGTTCTTCAATCCCGACGGCGGCGAGGCGTTTTGCGGGAACGGGAGCCGCTGCGCGGCGCGCTACGCCGCGGCGCGCGGCGTGGTCGAAGCAGCGGCGATGACGCTTCTGACCTCGGTCGGCGAGGTGCCGGCGACGGTCGAGGGGGGTGTGGTGCGGCTGACGCTGCCGCCGCCTCAGGATCTGGGCGCGATCGTCCTCGAAAGCGCCGGTGAGACCTTTCGCGGCCGGCGGGTGATCGCGGGGGTCCCCCATGTCGTCGTCCCGGTCGCGGGACTCTCCTCCTATCCGCTGGAACGGGTCGGACCGCTGCTGCGACGGCATGCCAAGCTCGGCCCAGCGGGAGCGAACGTGGATCTCGTCGAGAGCGATGATCGCGGGCGAGTCCATGTCCGTACCTGGGAGCGAGGGGTCGAGTGCGAGACGCTCTCTTGCGGCACCGGCGCCGTCGCCGTGGGATTGGCTGCGCGACTTGACGGTGCGCCTGCAACGGTGGTCGTCGTGCCGCGCAGCGGCCTGACGCTTACGGTGACCATCGAAGGAGACCCGGCGCACCCCGCGTCCGCTCGTTTGGAGGGAGACGCGCGCTTCGTTTTCGAGGGAGTGCTCGACCTGGAAGCGATCGTGAGCTCCGCGTGAAGCCGGTCTCGCGAGCCCGCAAGGCGTTCGACTGGATCGCCGGAGTGTCTTTGCTCCTCCTCGGGATTGCGGGCTTAATTCTCCCGGCGCTCCCGGGCTTCATTTTCATTCTCGCGGGTCTCGCGATTCTGAGCAGCCATAGCGCGCTCGCGCGCCGCGCCCTGGAGGCGTTGAAATCCCGCATGCGGCGTGTCCGCGATCGCGTCCTCAAACGCGAATGACCTCTATCTTTCGAGGCCGTCCGGCCACGCGATGGCGTACATGCGGGCACCCGCGAGAACGCGTTTGACGTAGAGGCGCGTCTCGGGGATCGGGATCCGTTCCACGAAGCGCTCGTCGTCGTCCCGTCCGGACGGAAGGCTCCAACGCTCGACCCTTGAGGGTCCGCCGTTGTACGCGGCCAGCGCCAGCGGGACCGAACCGAAACGACGCCGGTACTCATGGAGGTGCGCGCATCCCAATTTCAGGTTGATCGCCGGATCGAACAGGTCGGCGGGGTCGAACCGCGCAAGCCCCGCCGCCCGCGCCAATTCCGCACCGACCGCCGGCATGATCTGCAGCAGCCCTCGCGCTCCCGCAGCGGAGACCGCCAATGGATTGAAAGCGCTCTCTTGCAGCGCGACCGCGGCGACGAGATTCGGATCGAGCCCCGCTGCACCGGCGGCGCGAGTCAGCGCCTCGGCGGATCCGGCCGGATAGAGGAGGCGCCAGAGGCCGCGGGGAATGTCCTTCACGGCCGCGCGATCGCGATCGCCCGTGGCGTCTTGCGCCAGGCCGATGGCGTCGGAGAGCGCCGCCGCGTCGCCGGCCGCGATGGCGGCTTCGAGAGCGACCGCGGGGCCGCGGTCGGCCGCGCCGCGAACCGCCGTCCGATAGCAGGGGGCCGCCTCGTCCCAGAGGCCGACCGAGACGAGCGCGCGGGCTGCGGCGAGCCACGCCCCCGAAATGCCGAGTTGGGACGGATCGTTAACCGGCGCCGCGACGGCGGGCGCCGTAGGCAGCGGACGGCCCAGCCGTTTCGCGGCGAGGGCGCCGTAGTAGTGATTTCCGAATGTGTCGGCGATGGTGGCGTAACTTGCGCGGGCTTCGGCGCCGCGGCCGGCGGCCTCGGCTATACGCGCCCTCCAGTACGTCGCTGTGACGCGCACGCCATCGGGGGCATCCGGCCGTGCAAGTGCCGAAGCGAACGCGGCATCCGCGTCGACGTGCCGTCCGAGATCGTACGCAGCCCACCCTTCGCGCAACAGAGCCAGCGGATCGGCGCGTGGCCCCGCGGCGAGACGATACCGCCGGTACGCCTGAAGCGTCCGGACGTCGGGCGCGCCTTCTCCGGCCCGCGCGATGTCGAGAAGGGCGCGCTCCCGCCACGGAGACGCGGCGCGACGCGCGAGCGATTCGAGCCCTATGCGATACGCCGTGGACTTTCCTGCGAACGCGGCGCGGCGCGCCTCCAGGTAGCGGGCGCCGTCGTCGGACCCGGGGTCGGCCTGCCGAGCGCGGGTGAGCAGCACGCCCATCTCCCCGACGCGCCCGAGCTTGAGGAGGGCCTCGGCCTCGACCAGCGCCTCGGCTGCCGTCGCGGTCGATGGCGCGCCCGCGGGACGGACGAGACGCAACAGGTCGACGGCCGTTTTCGCGTGGCCGTCCTCGAGCCATCGTCGCGCGCACGGTGCGAGCCGGGGCCGCTCGGTCGACGACAACCGCGTGTTCGGATCGGGGACGATCTCCTCGATGGCCTCTCGCAGCCGGTCGGCGTCCCCGTCGTCCTCGGCGTCGAGCAGAGCGCCGGCCAGCCGGCCGCGGGCACCCGCTGCGTCGGCGTGGGCTGCGGCGATGCGGCCCGCCTCGATCGCGGCCGTCGGCGTGTGCGCGGCGTCGAGGACGTGGAGCGCTTCGCGCCACGCTCCGCGCTGCTCGAGGGCCTCCGCCTGTGTCAGTTGCGCGTCCTCGGCGGCCGGAAAGCCCGGAGAGGATGCCGCTCTGGCTGCGAGCTCGGCGGCCCGATCGCTCGCTCCGCGCGCGAGCCATCCGCGCGAGCGGAAGAACATCGCGTGCGTCGCGAGCGGGTCGCCCGCTGGCACGTCTTTCGGGAGCACGTCGATGATCTCGCGATCCCTACCGTCGCGCGCGAGGTGCGCCGCGGCCAGGACCCGCGCGCGTGCTTCCCACGCCGGGGCCCGATAGCGCCGCAGCATCTCGCGGACCGACGTCAGACCCGCGGTCGCGTCACCCTTGGCGTATGCGCGCACCGCGGCCTCAAGCGGCGGCGGCATCGTACGCGCGTCGTTCCAGCGGACGGTGCGCTTCGCGAGCCAGATCCCGCCCGCGGCCGCGGCGGCGAGCACGATGAGCGCGGCGACGACGGCGAGGGTGCGGCGCATCTTTCCGTCCGATGCCGGCACCGTGGCAGCCCGCTAGATCAGCGAGGCGTCGCCGCCCGCGAGGACCTGCGCGTACGCGTCGTCCAACAGTTTCATCCCGTCGGGCCCGAGATCCGGGAAGCGGTGAAGGAACGCATCACGTCCCCGCTGGAATTGCTCGCCGAGACGGCGGGACAGATCGCGCTGACGCCTTCCGACGACCACCGCCTCTTCGTTGTAGAGCCGGATGTCGGTGGCGATCAGACGGGCGTAGCGGCGGGCTTCCTCTCGGCGCGGATCGGCGCCGGCCGCGCCTGCGGCCACGCCGATCCAAGGCGCGAGCTCGGTTGGGGACGTCGCCGCGGCCTCAACCGGGGCGGTCTCGGGGGGACCCGCAGCCGCCGTCGGCTGGCCCATCGCGCTCGCGGCCGCTGCCGGGACGGCCGTTCCGGCCGTCTGCGTCTTGAGGCGGCGCCATGCGAGGTCGAGCTCGAGCCTCAGACGAGCGGCCTGACAGAGAATCGCCAGCGCGGCCGGCGACCACGTCTCGTCCGCGGCGCGGCGCTCGGCGATGAGGATCGCGACCGCCTTGCCCCCGACCCGCACCGGCAGCCCGACCGCTTCGCTGGCGTGCGGCTGCCCGAAATCGGGGACGCTCTCCCCGAGCGTCAGCGATCGCCACCGAACGTCTTCTTCGTCCGCCAGCGCCGCGAGCCAGCCGGACTCGGCCGGAGCGGTCGTTCGCCGCTGGGCCTGCGCGGCTGCGGCCGAGTAGCCGATCGAGTTCCAACCCTTCCACTGTCCGTCCCGCATCAGGAAGATCGCAGCGCAGGGCGCTCCGACCACGGTGCCCTCGAGAAGGGCGCGGAAGATCTCGGACGGGGAGACGAAGCTCGCCAATTCGGCGATTCTCCGGTCGAGCGTCTCGAGCGTCGCGGTTTCGCGGCTCATCGTCTTACACCTCGAGCGGGCCGTCACCCGCTAGTCGTCGTCCGGTCCAAGCTGGGCATGGTCCAGCAGCCCCGCAAACTCCGCAAACCCCGGGAGCAGGCTGCGGATCTCAGGGGCGAGCTCGACGGCGCGTGCCAGATGCTCGACCGCGCGATCGGCCTGCCCAAGGCGCGCGAGCGCCGAGGCGAGGTTCAGCCGGTAGGTCGCGTTGTCCGGGACCAGATCGACCGCCTTGTCGTAGGCCTGCTGGGCTTCGGTCAACGCGCCCGATTCTTCGAGCACGCTCCCGAGGTTGTTCCAGCTCAGATCGTAGGCGGGGTTGAGCTCCAGCGCGCGGCGGAAGCAGCGATCCGCCTCATCGCCGCGCTCCAATTGCACCAGCGCGTTTCCGAGGTTGTTCCACACCTCGTCGTCGCCGCCGTTACGGTCGAGAGCCGTCCGGTACGCGGCGACGGCGTCGCCTGGGCGTCCCAGGTCGAGGTAGGCGTTACCCAGGTTGTACCAGGTCCTGTGGTCGGAGGCGTCGATCTCCGCGGCGCGCCGGTAGGCGTCGGCTGCCGCGACGCGATCGCCGGCTTCCGCGCAGGCGAAGCCGAGGTTGTACCAGGCCTGGTGAACGTTCGGCTCCACGGCGATGGCCGCGCGATAGCAGCGAACCGACTCGTCGAAGTCGCGGATGCCGGCGTAGGCGGTGCCGAGATCGAACCAAGCGTCGGCGAGCGTCGGATCGATCTGGACAGCCTGCGTCCACGCCGCGATCGCGCCGGCGAGATCGCCGCCTTCGAACCGGGCGACGCCCTCCTCGAGAAAGACGGCGGCGTCGGCCGCCACCGCGACGCTCGCACTGGGCGCGCGGGCCCCGGCCGCGATCTTCGTGCGGCGTGAGGCACGCTGTCCGGAACGCCGATGCGGCGGCTCGGGGCGGGGCGTATGGTCGTCGCGGCTCAATGTTTGCTGAACCCCGGCTCAGGCCACCCCGGAGAGTGCGCTCTTGTACCATGATGGAGACGACGCGGTCAACGGGGAGGCGATGAACAAGAGACGGACTCTAGCCGCGGAATGGGTTCTGACCGGCGTCGGCCTTCACTCCGGAGCGCCCGTGCGCATGAGCCTACGGCCCGCGCCGGCGAACTCGGGGATCGTCTTCGTACGCACGGATCTCGGCCGCGTCAGGATTCCTGCGCTCATCGAAAACGCCGGGCCGAGCTTCTACGCCACGGTGCTGCAGAAGGACGGCGCCACGGTGAGCACCATCGAGCACGTGATGGCGGCGCTGTACGCGATGCAAGTCGACGACCTCGACGTCGAGCTCGACGCCGCGGAGGCGCCGATCCTCGACGGCTCGTCGAAGCCGTTCGTCGAGGGGATACTCGCGGCCGGATTTCGAGAGCACGACGTCGCGCGACAGTACATCCACGTCACCAAGCCCGTGACGGTCACACATGAGGACAAGAGGATCTCGGTGCACCCCTGTCCCGAGTACCGAGTCACGTACGCGATCGACTTCGATCACCCGGCTCTCGGCTACCAGGAGCTGACGGCGTCGCTTTGGCGGACCGATCAGTTCGTGGAGAAGGTCGCGCCTGCGCGGACGTTCACGTTCGAGCACGAGGTTGCCGCCCTGAGGGAGCGCGGCCTCGCCCTGGGAGGCTCCCTCGACAATGCCGTCGTCGTCGGAGAGACGGGGCTTCTCAACCCGCCGCTTCGCTTTGCCGACGAGTTCGTGCGCCACAAGATGCTCGACCTGACCGGCGATCTCTCCCTGCTGGGACGGCCCCTCCGCGGCCACGTCGTCGCTTACCGCGCGGGCCACGACCTGCACGCGCGTCTCGCCCGCGCCATCGCGGACGCGAAGGACGCCTGGTACCTGGCACCCTGGACCGAGATCGCCGCGGAGAGCCCGGCGCTGTGACGGGGCGTTCTGTTTGAGCCGGGTCCGGCGCACGATCCAGTGGAGCGCGCTGGGCGTCCTCTCGTTGGGGGGGCTTTGGGGGTTCTACCTTTCGAGCATTCGCGTGGCGGAGGCGGGCCCCAGAATCGCGGCGAGCCCGCAGATCCTGACGCTCCTGACGTTCGCGATCATCGTTCTCGCCCTGGCTTTCGTGGGCATCCTCATCAGGAATCTCGTCCGCCTGATCGTCGATCGAAAGCGCGGGGTTCTCGGCGCGCGGCTTCGGACGAAACTCGTCTTCTTCTTCCTGGCGCTCGTGCTTCTGCCCGCGTTCTTGCTGTCGTTCGGGGCGGGCGCGTTCATCAAGACGACTTTCGAGGGGTTGATCCGCACTCCCGTCGAGGAGGTCAGCCGGCAGGCCAAGGAGATCGTCAAGGAGGCGGGGCGGCGTGAAGAGTCGCGCCTGCTCGATCGCGCCAAGTTTCTGGCTGTGGAATTGCGCGCGGTCCCTGCTGCCGCGGCGGATGACGCC
>JAYUCM010000338.1:0-3141 GCA_043740355.1 Acidobacteriota bacterium
CTCGCCGTGCGCCGCCTCGTCAAGAAGATGAAGGGGTCGATCCTCTGCTTCGTCGGCCCGCCGGGCGTCGGAAAGACGTCGCTCGCGCGCTCGATCGCGCGCGCCACCGGGCGGGAGTTCGTTCGCCTGTCCCTCGGGGGCGTAAGGGACGAAGCCGAAATCCGCGGCCACCGGCGGACGTACATCGGCGCTTTTCCGGGCCAGATCATCCAGATGATGAAGAAGGCCGGGACGCGCAACCCCGTGTTCCTCCTCGACGAGGTCGACAAGATGGCCGCGGACTTCCGGGGAGACCCGTCCGCCGCGCTTCTCGAGGTTTTGGACCCCGAGCAGAACCACGCGTTCCTCGATCATTATCTCGACACCGAATACGACCTCTCGAACATCATGTTCATCTCGACCGCCAACGTCGTGCACACGATCCCCCCGGCGCTCAAGGACCGCATGGAGATCATCCGCATCGCCGGCTACACGTTGAACGAGAAGCTCTCGATCGCGCAGCGCTACCTGATCCCGAAGCAGATCCTGGCCCACGGCCTGAAGGACGCCGAGATCTCGTTCGAGGATGCCGCGGTGATCGAGGTGGCCGAGCGGTTCACCCGGGAAGCGGGGGTCCGGAACCTCGAACGGGAGATCGCGTCGCTCTGCCGCAAGATCGCTCGCAAGGTCGTGGCCAAGGAAGCCGAAAAGCCGATCTTGCTGACACCCGCGAAGGTTCTCGAGATGCTCGGTGTGCCCCACTACCACCCGGCGCGCGAGATGGAACGCGAGCCCGCGGTCGGCGTCGCCACGGGGCTGGCGTGGACCGAAGTCGGCGGCGAGATCCTCAGCCTGGAAGCCACGAGGATGTCGGGCCGGGGCAAGATCACGCTCACGGGACAGCTGGGAGACGTGATGCAGGAATCGGCACAGGCGGCCCTGTCCTATATCCGCACGCGCGCGGAGGACTTCGGGATCGATCCGCATTTCTACCGGAAGTACGACATCCACGTTCACGTTCCCGAGGGGGCGATTCCGAAAGACGGTCCGTCCGCGGGGATCACGATGGCCACCGCGCTCGCTTCGTTGATGACGGGCGTCGCGGTGCGGGGCGATGTCGCCATGACGGGCGAGATCACCCTGCGCGGCAAAGTGCTTCCGATCGGCGGTCTGAAGGAGAAAGTCCTCGCCGCGTACCGCTTCGGGACGAAGACGGTGGTCATTCCGAGGGACAACGAGCGGGATCTATCGGAGATCCCCGACGATATCAAGGCGACGATGACGTTCCACCTGGTGGACAACATGGACGAGGTCTTGGACATCGCCCTGGTCGGCCCCATGCCGGGGGCGGCTCTGGGCGAACGGACTGCCGCAGCGGACGCTGCGGTGGGTCCGACCGACGGTTCGGTGACGCACTAGCGCTCACCTGACCGTCCCGGGCGGCCGCCGGTTGGCGGGGCCGCCCGTCTCGTCCGATCGAGAGACTTTGAAGATCGACGGCTGCCGGTTCGAGCGCGCCACGGCAAAAGCCGAGGACGAGCCCCGCCCCCTCGGGGGCGACGTGGTGTTCCTCGGGCGCTCGAACGTCGGCAAATCGTCGCTCATCAACGGGTTGCTCGGCGTGAAGGGGCTGGCACGCACGTCGTCGACGCCGGGGCGGACGCAGACGGTGAACTTCTACAGCGTCAATCGTGCTCACTACTTCGTCGATCTTCCGGGGTACGGCTATGCGAGGGCGCCCAAGAGCGTTCGCGAGCAATGGGGGCCCATGGTCGAGAGCTTCCTCGAGCGTCGTCGTACGGCGATCGCGCTCGCGATCGTGCTCGTCGACGCCCGGCACGAGCCGTCGGACCTCGACCGGACGATGCTGACGTGGCTCGTCGAACGCGACATCCCGCGGATCGTCGTCGGCGTGAAGTCCGACAAGTTGTCCGGCAACGACCGGTCGAACGCCGACAGAAGGCTGGGGCGCGCGTTGGCGACGGCGGATGACGGCGTCGCGCCGTTTCTCGTCTCGGCCGTCACGGGCTTCGGCATGAAGCAACTCTGGCACCACGTGGACGCGGCGCTCGCCGCGCACCGCGATAGCAACCGGTGAGGTGGGAAGGCAGGGCAGGAGCGGGATGGACATACGAGAGTTGAAGACGATGGACGCGCCGCACCTCGTTCGCTTGGCGGGCACGTTCGACATCGAAAACGCCGGGGTGCTGCGCCGGCAGGAGCTGGTCTACCGGATCATCCAGGCGCAGGCGCGCAAGAACGGACAGCTCGTCGCCGACGGCGTGCTCGAGACGGTTCCCGAGGGCTTCGGCTTCCTGCGCGCCCTCGAGGCGAGCTACCTCCCCGGACCCGACGACGTCTTCGTGTCGGCCCAGCAGATCCGGCGATTCTCCCTTCTGACCGGCGACGCGCTCGTCGGGCAGGTCCGTCCCCCGAAAGCCGGCGAACGCTACTTCTCGCTCGCTCGCGTCGACACCGTCAACGGGCTCCACCCCGACCAGATCCGCGGGCGCAAGACCTTCGACCACCTGACGCCGCTCTACCCCGAGGGACGCCTCTCCGTCGAGCAGGCCGGCCCCGACGTCACGGGCCGGGTCATCGACTTGATGACGCCGCTCGGACGGGGGCAGCGCGGCCTGATCGTCTCGCCCCCGCGCACCGGGAAGACCATGATGCTCCAGGCCATCGCGAACGCGCTGGCGACCAACCACCCCGAAGTCCATCTCATTGTGCTTCTCATCGACGAGCGGCCGGAGGAAGTGACCGACATGACGCGCTCCATCCGCGGCGAGGTCATTTCGTCGACGTTCGACGAGCCGGCCTCGCGTCACGTCCAGGTCGCCGAGATGGTCCTGGAGCGCGCGAAGCGCCTCGTCGAGGCCAAGCGCGACGTCGTGCTCCTGCTCGACTCGATCACGCGCCTCGCCCGGGCCTACAACGCCGTGCAGCCGACCTCCGGCCGCATCCTCTCGGGCGGCCTCGACGCGAACGCCCTCCAGAAGCCGAAGCGCTTCTTCGGCAGCGCGAGAAACGTCGAGGAGGGCGGCTCGCTGACGATCCTCGCCACCGCCCTCATCGACACCGGGTCGCGCATGGATGACGTGATCTTCGAGGAGTTCAAGGGGACGGGAAACATGGAGATCAACCTCGACCGGAAGCTGT
>JAYUCM010000339.1:0-3138 GCA_043740355.1 Acidobacteriota bacterium
CTCTCGCCGATGCGTTTTCCCTGGTTTCCCGTGTAGCAAATGCGCACCCGGCCTTCGCTCTCCTCGATCGTGCTGAAGATGCCGGCATAAGCGCCGAGAACCAGATCGAGGCTCGGGAACCGCTTCGCCAGGTCGTGCGCGTCTTCCTTCGAGATCGACGCCAGGAGGACGACGACGTCGGACTTCGCGCGGACCTCCGGGAGGTAGGTTGCGATCATGTCCGCCGGCGCCGCCATGCCGAGGTTCGTCCCCGCAGGGCCGGCCTTTTGCCAAACCGGGCTGTAGCGGTCGACGCCGAGCACGCCGATCCGCACCTTCTTGCCGCTCGTTCCCTTGACCTCGACGACCGTGTACGGCGGGAAGATCGGCTCCTTCGTCCCCTGCTTGACGATGTTGGTCGAGAGGAACGTCAACCCGAGCCCTTCGGTGCGCTTCATGAAATCTTCGTACCCGAAATTCAGGTCGCGCTCTCCGACGTTGACCGCCTTGTAGCCGAGCTTCTTCATGGACTGCAGGAGCGTCGCCGTGCGCAGGTCGCCGGCCTCGGTCGGGTTGTCCGAGAAGTTCCCCGAGTCGAGCAGCACGAAAGGCGTTGCCGGGTAGTTGGTCCGGAGCTGGTTCAAAAGCCACGCCCTCCGGGCGAGGCCCCCCGCGGGGTTCAGGTGTCAGCCACAGGGTTCGATGAAGCCGATGACGTCGCCCGTGAACAGGAGATCGACCTCGGGCGCCTTGCCGGCCGCGACCAGCGCGTTGTCCGGCACGTCGAGGGGACGCGGGATCGACGGTGCGGCGGGCGGAGGGGCCGGTGAAGGGGCCTGCGCGCCAGCGATCCCGGCGACCAAGACGAGAAGCGGGAGCATGACGCTCATCAATGATCGGCGCGACATCATCGAGGACACCCTCCGATCCGCGAAGTCGGGAGATTATACGGACGCCCGACTGCAGGTGCCACCGGAGGATCCTCGCCGTGCTCCCCCTTTATCTCGCCTCCGCATCGCCCCGCCGGCGCGAACTTCTGGAGAGCCTGGGCCTCGTGTTCCTCGTCGAGCCGGCGGCGCTCGACGAAAGCGCGCTCCCCGGAGAGGCGGCGCGAGACCACGTCGTGCGCCTCGCGGCCAGGAAGGCCGCCACGGTCGCGGCGGCGCTTCGCGACCGCGGGATCGAGGCGCTCGTTCTCGCGGCCGACACGACCGTCACGATCGACGGAGCGATTCTCGGGAAGCCCGCGAACGCGGACGACGCGCTCTCGATGCTCCGGCGACTTGCGGGACGGACGCACGACGTGATCACGGCCTGCCGCCTCGTGCGCAGCGACGACGGGCGGGCGGCGGCGGCGGTCGCGCTCTCCTCCGTCCGCTTCAATCCGTGGAGCGATGCGCTGGCGCGCTGGTACGTGGCCACGGGCGAGCCGTTCGACAAGGCGGGCGCGTACGGCATTCAGGGACGCGGCGTCCTTCTCGCCTCAGGGATCGAGGGGTCGTGGAGCAACGTCGTCGGGCTTCCGCTCGAGTCGCTCCCCGGCCTGTTCCGCGACGTGGGCGACGACCTCTTCCTACGCGTGGATGGCTGAAAGAGCGGGTGATACGCTGGCCCGTCCAAAAGGAACCCCCCGCATGAGCACACATCCCGATCGTTTCGTCGATCGCCACATCGGGCCGCGTCAAGTCGATCTCGACGCGATGCTGCAAACGCTCGCGTGCCGCGACGTCAACGAGCTGATCGCCCGCGCCGTTCCCGCGTCGATCCGCCTCGACCGCGAGCTCGCGCTCCCGGCGCCGTTGTCGGAGGTCGAGGCGATGGCCACGCTGTCGCGCATGGCCGGTCGCAACGCGGCCTTCCGGTCCTACATCGGCCTGGGCTATCACGGGACCATCGTGCCGGCCGTCTTGAGGCGGAACATCCTCGAAAACCCCGGCTGGTACACCCAATACACGCCCTACCAGGCGGAGATCGCGCAGGGACGCCTCGAAGCGCTCCTGAACTTCCAGACGATGGTCATCTCGCTCACGGGCTTAGACGTCGCCAACGCGTCGCTCCTCGACGAGGCGACCGCCGCCGCCGAAGCGATGACGCTGTGCGCACGCGTCCTCGACAAGGCCGGTGACGGGAAGTGCTTCTTCGTGTCCGAGCGCTGCCACCCACAGACGATCGCGTTGCTGCAAACGCGCGCCGAGCCGCTCGGCATCGAGCTCGTCGTCGGTGATCACGAAACTTGGGACTTTTCGAAGCCGACGTTCGGCGCCGTCGTGCAGTACCCCGCGACGGACGGCGAGATCCTCGACTACACGCGATTCGCCGCGCGCGTCCACGACGCAGGAGCCAAGCTCGTCGTCGCGGCCGACCTCCTCGCCTTGACGGTTCTGAGACCTCCATCGGAGTTCGGCGCGGACGTCGTCGTCGGAAGCGCCCAGCGGTTCGGGCTCCCCTTGGGCTTCGGCGGTCCGCACGCGGCGTACATGGCCGTGCGGGAAGCGTTCAAGCGCCAGATCCCGGGGCGTCTCGTCGGTGTTTCCAAAGACGCCAGCGGCCGCCCGGCCTACCGGCTGGCGCTGCAAACGCGCGAGCAGCACATCCGCCGCGACAAGGCGACCAGCAACATCTGCACCGCGCAGGTCCTGCTCGCCGTGATGGTCGGGATGTACGCGGTCTACCACGGACCGGAGGGCTTGCGCGCCATCGCCCTGCGCGTCCGCCGGCAGACGCTGCGGTTGGCAGGCGCGCTGCGCGCCGCCGGCTACGAGCTGCGCGCCGAGACGGTGTTCGACACGCTGAAGGTGTCTCCCGGCGCGCTGGGCCAAGCCGCGATCGTCGAGGCGGCGCGCAAGCGCGGCATCAACCTTCGCGCCTATGCCGACGGCGATTGCGGCGTCACGCTCGACGAGACCGTGGGCGACGCCGATCTGGATGATCTCGTGCAGGCCTTTTCCTCCGCCGGCGCGGCGCTTTCGCTTCCGGTGGACGAGACGATCCCCGCCCCCCACCGGCGCCACGGCCCGATTCTCACGTCTCCGGTCTTCCACGCGTATCGCTCGGAAACCGGGATGCTGCGCTACCTGAAGCGCCTCGAATCGCGCGACCTGTCGTTGACGACCTCGATGATCCCCTTGGGGTCGTGCACGATGAAGCTGAACGCCGCGG
>JAYUCM010000340.1:0-7611 GCA_043740355.1 Acidobacteriota bacterium
CTATCGCTCGCGCCGGCGCGCTCCGATCCGCTCTTGAACCTCGTCTCGCTCCACGCCCGCTCGGGCGACCG
The DNA here is from genome assembly GCA_043740355.1 of Acidobacteriota bacterium. Classification (GTDB taxonomy): domain Bacteria; phylum Acidobacteriota; class Polarisedimenticolia; order Polarisedimenticolales; family DASRJG01; genus DASRJG01. The sequence continues at coordinate 72 of JAYUCM010000340.1, forward strand.
CGCGCGCGGGCAGGCGATCATCGACGGACCGATCAACGCGCTGGGAGACGACGCCGTCACGGCGTCCGCGCGCGAGCGCTTGGCGTTCGCCGACCTCGCGGCGATCAACGCGAAAATCGACGCCGGCGATCTGGACGGCGCGCTGTCGCTGCTGAAAACAGCGCGGGACAGCGCGTCCGCGCCGCGCCTCAAGGCGCAGTTCGAATCCGAGATCGCGCGCATCGCCCCCGTCGCCGCCAAGAACCGTCAGGTCGCCAAGTTCAACGACGCGGTGACGCTCGCGAACGCCGGGAGCTGGAAGACCGTGGTCATTGCGTGCGACGAGCTTCTGGCCGAGCCCCTGGACGAGGCGCTGAAGCCGCGAGTCGAAGACTTGAAGCGACGCGCGGTCGCGGCGACGGCCAAGAAAAAGTAGCGATGGGGGCGTGCGCAGGGGGAAACCGCGGATCGTCGACGTTTCTTTCCGGAAGGCCGGGAATCTGACGGAAAAAGAGCGCATTTCGAGAAAAACGACCTTCTGGACGGCCCCAGGATCGACGATCCCCGGCCCGAACGGGCATTCCGATGGCGGAAGAATACGAAACCGAGGCGAATACTGCGGCGGATCACACTTCCGGGTGGCTCGGACTTCTGCTGGGGGACGCGACGCAGTCTTCTCCGGAGCGGGAGGGCGCGCTCGTTCGGGGCGTGGTCGAAGGAGGCCCCGCCGACCAGGGCCGGCTCCGCGCAGTCGCGTGACATGAGGCCCCCGAACTCGCCCGACGACTGATCCTCGCCCCGGCAGGCGACGCACGAGGCCGGCCCCCCCGGCGTCACGAAGTAGTCGCCGTAAAAGGCACCCTCCTCCAACGTGAAGGTCGCGACTTCCTGGGGCGTCGTGGCGAGCGCCTTGTTCTGCCCGCGCATCGAGAAGGCCTGCGGCACGCCGTGGTCGTTGACCCGGGCGAAAAGACACGCGCTGACCCAGCCCCGACCCGCTTCGCGAAGCGGGTGATCGAGCCATTCGCTCGCGAGTCCCGTGACGGCTTCGGGCAGCGCGCAGCCCACGATGAAGCTCAGCACCTCGCGCCCGTCCTCGGTCGCGAGCAGTGCACCCGCAGCCGCGGGGTCCACGACGTACTTGTTCGGACCGAGCTGTTCCACGGCGAGGTTGCCCGCGGCAAGCGTGCTCGCTGCGGCGCTGTTCGCGGCGAGCTTGTCCGGGGCGAGCGTGTTTCCGGCGAGCCTCGCATCGGTCGTGCTCACGGCGCACAGCAGGATGCCGGCGGCAAGAACACTCGAGCAAGTGAATCGATTCCTGTACATCGTAGGCTCCTCTTTTGCGGCGGGTGGCCCGTCCTCCCGCCGTTCACCCTGGTAATCGGAAGCGGGATGGAAAAGACGACACGCGTGGCATTCTTTTCCCTTGAAGCGCGCCATCGCACTCTTCTAGTTCCATTTCCCTCGCCTGAACCGATGTCAATGGCTATGATCGACGCATGCTCACGCCGCTCGAACTCGATCCAGTCATCGAGGCCTACAAGGCGCACGTCGACCGAACGCTCCTTCGTGAGAATCTGAAGAAATCGGTGACCGAGCGCATCGAGACCCTGATGGAGCTGCAGAAGCTCGCCGAAGAGGCCCGTCGAGCGGGCAAGGCCGTCAAGCCGGGTCGATGACCGACTTTCGCCGACTGCTCGAAGCGCTCTCGGTTGCGAAGGTGGAGTTCGTCCTCGTCGGCGGGCTCGCGTCGACTGCCCACGGTTCGGCCCGATTGACCCAGGACATCGACATCGTCTATTCCCGGACGACGGACAACCTGAAACGCCTGGTGGGGGCTCTCGCGCCTTACCGTCCCTACCTGAGGGGCGCCCCGCCCGGACTCCCCTTCGCTTGGGACGCCGCGACCTTGCTGCGCGGCCTGAACTTCACGCTCACGACGACGATCGGGGACATCGATCTCCTCGGCGAGATCACTGCTGGCGGTGGTTACCAGGATCTCGCCGCCCACACCGTCGATCTCGAGATGTTCGGATTCTCGTGTCGATGCCTCGATCTTCCCACTCTGATCCGCGTAAAACGCGCCGTGGGTCGCCCGAAGGATCTCGAGGTGTTGGCGGAACTGGAAGCGCTCCTCGAAGACCAAGACCGTCCCGGCAGTGCCTAGCGCGCGTGATCACGGACCAGAGTGTCTTCGACGGGGAGCGCGCAGCTCACGATGAACCCGAGCACCTCCCTCCCATTGTCGGTCGCCATGAATTCCTGCGTCGACGCGGCATTCGCCGACGTGCGTGACGCCCGGCGTTCGCCCCGTGCCCGACGGATCGTCCGGCATCGGGATGACGACGTCTCGTGCACGAGCCCGGTCGTGTCGAGGAGCGTATTCGGTCCGCCCGCGCGTACCCGCGCGTGGGCGATGCGGTGCAGATCGTCGTAGAGGAGCGAAAAGAGCCGGTCGAGCGCATCCCGGTCGCCCCGTTGCACGGCGCGGATCAGGATCGTGATCTCCCCCATGGACACCCCCCGGCCGGATCTGTTCGTCAATATACCGGTACCGCGCGTCTCGCCTCGTGAGAGAATCCGCGTCAGATTTCGGAGGGTCCGGCCATGCGATGCTGCGGGGGCGCCGGTCTCGTGATTCTCTTGACCTTCGTTGCGGTGCCGACGAGGTCGGACGACAAGGACACCATCATGATCGCGCAAGACCCCGGCGACGAACAGGGCGTCATCATCTGGGGAGCGAATAGCAATGGCACGCTCTTCAAGGGCCTCAGCGTCCAAGTCAAGAACTATCCCGCCAGCGCCAAAGACCAGGTTGTCGCATTCACCAAAGGTCGTCCTCCCGCGATGAAAGATGTCGTGGTCTGGACCGATGGAAACGACACGGTCAAGCTCGACTACCCGCCAACATTTCAGGTGCCGGTCAAGTTCTGGGTTCTTTGCGGAACCAAGGACTCAAAATGCAAAGGCATTCCACCGGAAAAGAAAACGGAGCTGGCGGAATTCTTCGTCTGGGCCAATGAGCGCCTCACGGCTGAACATGTCGGGTTCACGCTGTCGCGCGCCGACGATGACGACTGGATCTCGGATCCGACAACCGGCCTGGCGAAAAATACCGTTGACACACTCATGAAGTTCAACGAACGGAAGTGCGAGGACTTCGATGACGCGGTCAGCACCATCAAGCAGCCGGATGCCATCAACATCTACATCGTCAAGACCGTGGATCGCAAAGACAACTGGGGGCGGCAATGTAGTCAGAATTACGACTCCGCCGTGGTGGCGCGAAACGCGCTCGAGGACACGATTTTCCACGAGATCGGCCACGTGTTGTCACTGGAGCATACGGATGGCAAGACTTGGTTCCTCGACATCGGCGGCGAGGAGAACCTCATGAGCCAGATCAGTACGTCTCGCAAATTCGTGACGGAGGGCCAAGTGTTCCGAATGTACTTTTCCACGGAATCGGGCTTCAGCAAGGACTTGGCGTCGGTCCTGCCAAACCAAGTGACGTCCAACGGACCTCCGCGTGACTGCACGAATACCCCGCTACCGTGTCTTCACGAAGAGGAGATGTTGTGGCCCGACCATTGACACGCGAGGCTGTCATGGCCTGGCTTACGGTCGCTCTACTCTGCCTCGGCCAGGCGTGTGTGCCGCAGTCCGACCGCGTCGCCACCCGATGGCTTCGGGCGAGTTGTGGGTCGGGGGAAACGGCGGACAGCGATGTCGAACTGCGCGCTGCCGGGGATTCGGCGGCTGATGCGTTGCGCCGTGCCTACAGCGGTGGGTCAGGGCACTTGGCCGATGAAGCCGCGATCGAGGCAGGCAAGCATTACGACCAGGTCATCGACGCTCTCGATCATGGACGTACGTACGGGCTCTCAACCTCGGAGGTCGATGCCATTCGTCGAGAAACGAAGCCCGTACACGTGCGCCGGGCTCGCGACGATTTTGAAGATTCATATCGATCGGCGGCGCTTACGGGCTTGGCCGTCATCGGCCGCCCGCGGGATTTGACGATGCTCCGGGGCATCGCATTAGACACGTCCTCGGACTATCGCGATGCCGCTGCGTCGGCGCTCGAGTACGCCGGGATTCCCGTTACGCCCCCGTGATCATTTCTTTTTCATTCTGCTAGCGGCTTTCTTGCGCTTGCTGCCGGATTTTTTGGCCAGGCCGCCGCCGCTGTCGTCATCGATAATGATGATCGGGTCTTCGGAGATGATCGAGCTGCCATCGGAGATGGTCGCCCTGTACTTGTAGTTCTTGGGTCGCTTCAAGGGTTTCTTGATCGTCTTCGGAAGGGTCGGCGCGCCCGGCCCACCGTTCAAGATCGGCTCGTTCGGCTTGAATGGCGACTTGCCTTTGTCAAACTCGATCTGGAACGCATGGGTGACGCTGTCCCAGCTCAGCGTATCCGTCGGCTTGGTCGTGAGCTGTTCGTTCCCACCGTAATCGATCGTCCCGTTGTTTTCCGAAAGGTAGATCGTGTGCGGGACCGGAACGTAGATTTTCTTCTTCTTCTTGGTTGCCATGGTAGTTTTCCCTCAAGAGTTGGGCCGAGCATACGCCAGGACGCTCTGCAGCTTTCCCGCCTCGCGGAGTTTTTTGAGCTCCGGCGCTCGCTTGATCTCGTCCGCCGCGTACCCATGCGTCAACGCTTCCTTCAATTCTTGAAGCGAGCGGTCATCGTCGCCCAGAACGGCGTAAGCCTTGCCCGCTTCGTAGTGGACCGCCGCGTTCTCCGGAGCGGCCTGGCGCGCCAGGGCCATCCGCTCTTCCGCCTGCTTCCGGTCGCCCAGCTTCGCAAAGTACTCCCCAAGCGCGGCATCGATTGGTGCGGGATGGGGATCGGTCGCGCGCAGTTTCTGGGCGGTTTCGATCGCCTTGCGGTAAGCGGACTTCCGCTTGTCGTCGGCCGATCCCGCGAGCCAGTACGCGTCCCCGAGGTTGCCCCAGATCTGGTAGTCCTTCGGGAACTCCTTCGGCGCCAGCTCCGCTGCTTGCTCCATGATCGGGACCGCTTCCGCAAAGCGCCCTTCGAGCATGTAGAGCGTCCCGAGGTTGGACACCGCGCGCGTGGTCGGATTCAGTGACCGCGCCTTGAGGAGGAGCGTCTCGGCCTCCTCATTCCTGCCGAGCGCGATGAGCATCCCACCGAGATTGCGATAGGGGAGGTGATTGTCCGGACTCAGCTCGATCGCCTTCCTGTACAGCGGCTCCGCATCCGCGTACCGCTGGCGGTTGTAATAGAACGTCGCGAGGCTCATGTGGCTTCGCCACTCGCCCGGCCGCGCGCGGATCCCTTGCCTGTACACCTCCTCCGCGCGGTCGAACTTCTTCTCGCCCTCGTACGCGCGCGCGAGCTCACGATAGGCGGTGGGATTTCGCGAGTCGATGTCGATCGCCTCCTTGAAGGCCACGATCGCAGCGTCGGCCTGTCCCGCTTCCGCGAGCGCCGCGGCGTAGGTCACTTTCGCCGACGCGAGCGCCGGGTTCAGCGAGAGGGTTTTCTGAGCCGCCGTCTTCGCCGTCTCGAGCACGGCAGGCTCCCGGCGCTGGCGGTAGAGCGTGAGCTGCGCCTCCGCGAGACCGGCGTATCCCAGCGCGAAACTCGGATCGTAGGTGATGGCCGTGTCGAACTCCTGAAGCGCGCGGGCGAGGTTCCCAGGGCGGTCGTATCGGTACAGGAAGCCGCGGCCGCGAAGGTAGGCGTCGTAGGCGCCGGGTGTCGGCGGCGTCGCGGAATGTCCCACGCCGGCGGCCGGGACCGCGACGTCCACCAGCGAGGCGACCTTCTCGAGCATCGCCTCTTCGATCTGCAGCGGCTGGTCCGCCCGTCCTTCAACCGTCTCGACGCCGAGCTGACGCTCGCCTTCCGCGTCGGCGAGGTTGAGCGTGAGCCTCAGCCGGTCGCCGCGGCGCTGCAGACTTCCGTAAAGGGCGAGATTCGCTCCGAACTGGCGGTGGGCTTTCCGGACCGTATCGACGTCCCGCACGTCGCTCGCGGGGACGACCGACATCAACCCGGTCTGCGTCAGCGCGGTCGTGAGCGTTTCGGTCAGGCCGTCGCAAAGCGCGTCTTGGTTGGTGTCGCCGCCGATGCTGCGGAGCGGGAGCACAACCACGTACTTGTGCTCGGGGAGAGGCGCGGCCTTGGGCCAGAAAAGATAACCGAGCGCGACGAGAGCGACCGCCGCTGCGCCGACGGCAGGAGCGCGCAGGCGCCGAGCGGGGCGCGGCGGCGGCAGCGTCTGTGTGGAGAGGAGATCGGTTCGCCCGGAACGGAGGCGCGTCAGATCGCCCGCCACCTCCTGCGCGCTTTGATATCGGTTTCCGGCGGATTTCGAGAGGAGACGGGTCACCACGTGTTCGAACGTCGGCGAGATGTCGGGCCGGACTGACGAAATCGAGGGCGGTTCGCCGCTGACGATCTTGTTCACGAGCTCGACGGGGGAGCTTCCCGCGAAGGGAAGGCGGCCCGCCGCCAGCTCGTAGAGAACGACGCCGAGGGAATAGAGATCCGAGCGGTGATCCACCGGCCCCCCGCTCAACTGCTCCGGTGACATGTATTCTACGGTTCCGACGACCGAGCCCGTCGAGCTGGCGTCGGGCCCCGACACTTTCGCCAGGCCGAAGTCCGTGAGCTTGACGCGCCCTTCGCCGTCGAACATCGCGTTCGAGCACTTCACGTCGCGATGGACGATCCCCCTGGCGTGGGCGTGAGCGAGCCCCTCGGCAAGCCCGGCGCCCCACTCGAGGAGCTTTCCGCCTTGCACGAACCCGCCCTGCGCACGTGCGACCGCGATCTGGTCGCGCAGCGTTCCGCCGGGCAGGAACTCCATCGCGAGGAATGGCGTACCGTCCGCTTCGTCGACCTCGTAGACGGTCGCGATGTGCGGGTGGCTCAGGGCCGAAAGCGAGCGGGCCTCGAGGAAGAACCGCTCGCGGACGTCGTCGCGGCCGATCAGCTCCGGCGATACGAACTTGAGCGCGGCGAGGCGGCCGAGCTTGAGGTCCCTCGCCTTGTGGACGACCCCCATCCCGCCGCGGCCGATCGGTTCGAGCAGCTCGTAATGCGAGACGATCCGGCCCGGCATACGTCGGCCACCCCCTGGCGCTCCGAGCGTTTCCGGGAGACTAACACCGACCGGGGGGCGTCAGCGCTCTTTTCGTTTGAACCTGGACGCGGCGTGGTGTGGGAGCATGACTGCTGAAAACGTGACCGTTCGTTTGCTATATTCGCGCCGTTCGTCATTCTTCTAAGGGGGCTCTCCATGAGAAATCTGTCGCTGGCATTCGCCGTCGTTCTCGCCGTCTCTGCCGTGGACCATATGCACGCGGCGAAGGCCGCGTCGAAAGAGTTTGAGAGGGTGAAGCAGCTTGCGGGGACATGGAAGGGGACGGCCGACATGGAGGGGAAGAAGGTCGACACGAAGACCGTCTTCAAGCTGACCTCCGGCGGCAGCGCGGTCGTCGAGACGATGGAACCGGGCGGGGAGTATGAGATGGTCAACGTCTACCACGACGTCGACGGCAAGCTCATGATGACCCACTA
>JAYUCM010000341.1:0-3131 GCA_043740355.1 Acidobacteriota bacterium
ATGAAGACGTATGTTCCGAAGCAGGGCGACATCCAGCGCGCGTGGTGGGTGGTCGACGCTTCGGGAATGACCCTTGGACGCCTCTCGACCGTGGTGGCCTCCCACCTCGCCGGCAAGCACAAGCCGGTCTACACGACCTACGAAGACACAGGCGACCACGTCGTCGTGGTCAATGCCGAGAGGGTCAAGCTCTCCGGTCGCAAGCTGACCGAAAAGATGTACCGCCGCCATTCTCTCTACCCCGGCGGTCTCAAAGAAATCGCCGCAGGAAAACTCCTCCGGTCGCAGCCCGAGCGTCTCGTCGAGTCCGCGGTGAAGGGCATGCTCCCTAAGAACAGCCTCGGCAAGGCCATGGCGCGGAAGCTGAAGGTGTACGTGGGGTCGAAGCATCCGCACGAGGCGCAGCAGCCGAAGCCTCTCGCCATCCCGGACGCGGTCCGGAACTGACACTGCATCCGAGGAGGCCGGACTTGAGCGACGCCACGATTCAGTATTACGGGACAGGGCGCCGGAAGACGTCCGCGGCTCGCATCTACCTGCGTCCCGGTCGCGGGGAGATCATGGTCAACACGAAGACGTTCGACGAGTATTTCCCCAACGAGATGCTCAAGATGATCATCCGTCAGCCGCTGGTGATCACCGAAACGGCGGACAAATTCGACCTCCTCGTCCGCGTGCGCGGCGGCGGCCCGTCGGGTCAGGCCGGTGCGTTGCGTCACGGTATCGCGCGCGCCCTTCTCGAATACAACCCGGAATTGCGCGGCAAGCTCAAGGAAGCGGGCTTTCTGACCAGAGACCCGCGCAAGGTCGAGCGAAAGAAGTACGGCCAGCCCGGCGCCCGCAAGCGCTTCCAGTTCAGCAAGCGCTAACGCATCGAAGGAGGAGTTTCTTTGGTTTCCGTCACGCTGAAAGAGTTGCTCGAGGCCGGCGCTCACTTCGGCCACCAGACCCGCCGATGGAATCCAAAGATGAAGGAGTACATCTTCGGGGCGCGCAACGGCATCTACATCATCGACCTCCAAAAGACGGTGAAGCTCTTCCGCGAGGCGCTCGTGTTCGTCGAGCAGATGTCCGCCGAGGGCGGAAACGTGCTGTTCGTCGGTACCAAGCGCCAGGCTCAAGAAACCATTGCCGAGGAGGCGGGTCGCGCGGGAATGAGCTACGTCAACCAGCGCTGGTTGGGGGGGACGCTGACCAATTTCGCGACCATCAAGAAGAGCCTCGCCCGGCTTCGCGATCTCGAAGAGCTGGCCGCCGGTGAGCGCGATCTCAAAGTGACGAAGAAAGAGATCGCGCAGATCGAGAAGGAGCGCACGCGCCTCGACAAGACGCTCTCCGGGCTCAAAGGGATGGATTCGCTTCCGGCGGCGCTCTTCGTCGTCGACCCGTTCTGCGAGACGATCGCGATCGCCGAGGCGAACAAGCTCGGCATCCCGGTGATCGGAGTCGTCGATACGAACTGCGATCCGGAGCCCGTGCAGTTTCCGATTCCCGGCAACGATGACGCGATCCGGGCGATCAAGCTCTTCGCCGGCCGCGTCGCCGACGCCATTCTCGAAGGCCGCGCCGTGTGGGACTCCGCCCGTCGCGACCGCGAGGCGGAGTCCGAGAAGAAGGCAGGATCGACGCAGAACATCGCGGAGCGCGTACGGGCCCGCGAGGCGCGCCGCGAACGGCTGCGGTCGCACGCGCCGAAAGCCGGCGTCCGCGGACGCGCTCCGGGAGGAGGCGTGCGCGGCGGCGCCGAGGTGGCCGAGGCCGTGGCGTCGGACGAGCCGACGGCCGACTGAAATTCGATCGGACGACAGCGAGAGCCTCGGTGCGGTCGTCGGCCGTGCCGGGGCTTTTTGGCAAAAGCGGGGCCAAGGGAGACGCGATGGAGATCTCGGCAAGCCTTGTGAAGGAGCTTCGGGACAAGACCGGGGTGGGCATGATGGCGTGCAAGAGCGCCCTCGCGGAAGCCAAGGGCGATCTGGGCGAGGCCGAGAAGGTCCTCCGCAAGAAGGGGCTCGCCGCCGCTGCCAACAAGGCCGGCCGCGCGACGGGGGAAGGTGTCGTCGCGGCGCGCGTCGATGAAGGCGGCAGCAAAGCGGTGCTCGTCGAGACCAATTGCGAGACGGACTTCTGCGCGCGCGGTGCCGACTTCCAGGGAATCGTCAAAGCCGCTGTCGATGCCGCGATGTCCCGCGGGTCGGCGACGCCAGGCTCGACGGCCGACCCGGCCGCATGCGAAGCGCTCCTCGACGCCGCGGGGTCCGACGGTCGTTCGTTGCGCCAGACGATCGGTGAGGCGGTGGGCAAGATCGGCGAGAACCTGCAGCTGCGCCGTTTCGTCAAGTTCGAGCGTGCGGGTCCGTCGTCGGTCCTCGCGGCGTACATCCACACCGGCGCCAAGATCGGCGTCCTCGTCGAGGCGGAGACGAACGTGGGGCCATCGCCGGCGACGGATGCACTCTTGCGGGACCTCGCGATGCACATCGCCGCCGCGTCGCCCCGCTTCGTCACCCGCGACGAGGTTTCCGCAAAGATTCTGAGCGACGAGCGGGAGATCGCGAGGGACCAGGCGGTCAAGGCCGGCAAGCCTCCGCAGGTCGTCGAGAAGATCGTCGCGGGGCGCCTCGAGAAATACTTTGCGGAGACCTGTCTGATCGATCAGCCGTTCGTGAAGGATCCCGAACGGACCGTCAAGCAGCTTCTGGGCGACGGGACGAAGGTGCGCCGCTTCGCCCGGTTCGTTCTCGGCGAAAGCGCGTAGCGGCGATGGCCGCCGCCGGGGCGCTGCGCTACCGCCGGGTCCTCCTCAAACTCTCGGGTGAGGCGCTCATGGGCTCGGCCAGCTTCGGGATCGACCCGGAGGTGGTGCGGATCCTGTCGGACGAACTGGCGTCGGTCCACGCGTGCGGCGTCGAGCTCGCGCTCGTGGTCGGCGGCGGCAATATCTTTCGCGGCGTGAAGGCAGCGTCTGCCGGGATGGACCGCGTCAGCGGGGACCACATGGGCATGCTCGCGACGCTCATCAATTCTCTGGCGCTTCAGGACCAGCTCGAACAACGTGGCGTCCAGACGCGCGTGCTCTCCGCGATCGAGCTTCGGCAGGTCGCCGAGCCGTTCATCCGGCGCCGGGCGATCCG